>NZ_JAHLYO010000026.1:0-29701 GCF_025128015.1 Synechococcus sp. CS-1333 | reverse complement strand
GTGCAGGAGAAGCACCGCCACGCTCTGCAGCAGGCGGGCACCAGCGCCGAGGCCACCTTCATCCTGGGCGGGCAGATCGGCACCGAACCCCACGGTCTGTACATGGTGTATCCCCAGGGGAATGCGGTGATGGCCACGCCACAGACCCCGTATCTCCAGATCGGTGAATCGAAGTACGGCAAGCCGCCGCTCGACAATGTGGGCTCCACCAATCTGTCGCTGGAGGATGCCGCCCGGCTCTGCCTGATCTCGGAAGTACTCACCCACCGCTCCAACCTCACCGTTGGCCCGCCGTTTGAGCTGGCGATCGTGCCCCGCAACAAGCACACGGTGGCCCATCGCGTCACCTTCGAGGCGGAGGCGCCGGAACTGGCCGCCATGATCGACACCTGGAGCAGCGCCCAGCGGGAAGCCCTGCACCGGCTGCCCAGCTTCGTCTGGGAGCAGAACCAGGACGCGGCCTGACGCGCCAGTCGCCACCGCCCCACCACCAGCCGTTCACCCATGCACACCGTTTCCGAGTGGATCTCCACCGGCCACCTGCCCTCCGCCGAGGTGGTGGAGGCACTGGTGCTGGAGGCGCATCAGCGCTTTGCGCCGGTGCGAGAGGGCAAGGTGGCCGATTACATCCCCGCCCTGGCCGCCGCCAATGCCGAGCAGTTCGGCATCTGCGTGGCCGGTTGCGGCGGGCAGCTGATCGAAGCGGGCGATTCCCACGCCTCCTTCAGCATCCAGAGCATCTCGAAGCCGTTTCAGTTCGCGCTCATCTGCCAGGCGATCGGTGAAGACGAAGCCCGCGAAAAACTGGGGGTGAACAGCACCGGCCTGCCCTTCAATTCGGTGCTGGCGGTGGAGCGGAGCAGCGAAGGGCTCTCCAATCCGATGGTGAATGCCGGCGCCATCGCCGCCACCAGCCTGGCGCCAGGCACCACGCCCGAGGAGAAGTGGGCCTTCATCGAGGCCGGCTTCTCCCGCTTCGCCGGCCGGCCACTGGAGGTGGATGAAGAGGTGTACAGCTCCGAGCTGGCTACCAACCGCCGCAATACCGGCATCGCCAGCCTGCTGAGCGCTCAGCAGCGCCTCTGGTGGGATCCGGAAGAGGCCACCGATCTTTACACCCGTCAATGCTCGCTGCGGGTCACCAGTGCCGACCTGGCCGTGATGGCGGCCACGCTGGCCAACGGCGGGCGCCAGCCGATCACGGGGGAGCAGGTGATCGATGCCATCCATTGCCAGCACGTGCTGGCGGTGATGGTCACCGCCGGGCTGTACGAAACCTCTGGCGACTGGCTCTACGCCACCGGCCTGCCCGGCAAGAGCGGCGTGGCCGGCGGCATGATCACGGTGGCACCGGGCAAGGGGGGCCTGGCCACCTACGCGCCACCGCTCGATGAGGCGGGCAACAGCGTGCGCGGCCAGCTCACGGCCCGTTTTCTCTCGGAAGCCCTGGGCCTGAACCTGTTCGCCTCCAGGGCAGAGAGCCACCAATGATCAGCACCACGAATCTCGTGCGGTATCTCCTGCTGGTGGCCTGCGTTGGCGTCACGGTGCTGATCTTCGACTACTTCTCAGGCACGATTGCGGTGTTCACCGCTGCCGCCATCGTGGCGGCGCTGCTCAACATCCCACTGACCTGGCTGAGCCGCTATCTGCCACGGGGATGGGCGATTGCCATCGTTTCCCTCAGCGCCCTGCTCCTCCTGATCGGTTTCGTCACCGGGATTGGCCTGCAGGTGCTGAACCAGGGGCAGGGCCTGGTGCTGGATCTGCAGAGCAGGATGAAGCAGCAGGATCTCACGCCTCTGCACGGCTACCTCGAAGCCTATGGATTCGACAGAATCACCTCCCTGCTGCAGGAGGGATTGCTGACGGGGCTGGGGTTGCTGCAGACCGTGTTCTCCGGTGTGTTCACCGGGATTTTCGGTGCGGTGATCAGCCTCTACATGTTGATCGATGGGGAGAAGCTCTGGAAAGGGTTTCTGCGGCTGATTCCGGAAGCCCACCGGGATCGTTTTGCCCACACCTTTCTGCAGAGCGTGCTGGGGTTCATTCGTGGTCAGCTGCTGCTGATGGTGTTTCTGACCGTCTCGACGGCTGTGGTTTTTCCCCTGCTGGGTGTGAAGTACAGCCTGATCCTGGCGGTGATCGTGGGGGTTCTGGATGTGATCCCCGGCATCGGTGCCACCCTCGGCATCGTGCTGGTCTCGGTGATGGTCTTTGCCTCCCAGGGAGGAGAGATCGGCCTGCGGGCCTTGATCGCTTCGCTGCTGCTCGGCCAGATTCAGGACAACATCGTGCGCCCCAGGGTGATGGGCAGGGCGATGGAGCTCAATCCGGTGCTGCTCTTTCTCTCGCTCTTCATCGGTCAGCGGGTTGCTGGTCTGCTGGGGGTGTTTCTGGCCATCCCGATCGCGGGCATGATTGCCCTCTGGCTCCATACGGAACGCCTGCAGCAGGAGGCCATCGCTCTCACACCCGCAAGCGATGAGTAGGGGCGGAGACGAGCGGGGGTGGAGCCTCTGCACGGAGGCTCCGCGCTGAACGTCTGCACTGAGCCTCTTCGCTGAAGATCCTTGCCGCAGGCTCTGTCACGAGCCTCACGATCTAGGCGTCCCCTGTGCAGGTGGCCCTCGCTCCTGGTTCCCCTCGCTTCACGGGTTCCTCGCTTCAGGTGCGGGGAGCTGAGCATCTCCAGCAGACTGCCATGCTGCTGCCTGGATGCGAGCTCTCCCATGGTTTCGATGCGCCTGATCCCACCGATCCTGCTCACCGCCTTGATGGTGGCCGCTGCCAGCACCACCAGCGCCGAGGCCAGCTGCCGCTTTCTGATGCCGCTCGGCGGCAGCGGCGAGCCGGTGGTGGCCAAGCGGATCGGCCCCGACCGGCTGCTGGGCCGCACCAACTGGAACACCGATTTCATCGTGGACCGGCCCTTCCGCAGCTATCAGTTCTTCTTCACGTCGGCCTCGACCGAGCGGGCCACCTTCCCAGTGGCTGCCTTCATGCGCTTCACCGATGGCACCAGCCTGCAGGTGGTGAATGAAACCCCCACCTTTGAACCGGGTACCGGCCGGATGTTCGGCCCGTTTCAGGCGGTGCCGGGCAAGCGCACCAACCTGATGAACTTCCGGGTGGGCTCCAGCACCAGGCCCGCGGCCGTGGGTTTCAGTTACCGGATCTCCGTGCAGGGATGCGACTGAGGCGACAGCCGGTCTGAGCCACGCCTGCCCTGATCCCCACCCGCCATGCAATTCGAGAGCTTCGCCACGTTCAACATCGCCATCGTGGTGCTGGCGGTCGGCCGCTGGTTGAACCGCAAGGTGGCCTTTCTGAGGGAGTTCAACATTCCCGAGCCTGTGACCAGTGGCCTGCTGGTGTGTGTGCTGCTGGCGGTGGTTCATGCGATTTCCGGGGTGGAGATCGGTTTCAACCTGCTCACCCGTGATTTTCTGCTGCTCTATTTCTTTGCGGCGATCGGCCTCAACGCTGACATCCGCACCCTGCTCTCCGGCGGACGACCCCTGCTGATCCTGATCGCCACCACGGTGGTGTTCATGCTGCTGCAGAACCTCACCGGCATCGGCGTAGCCACAGTGCTGGGCCTGAATCCCCTGGTGGGGGTGCTGGGCGGTTCGGTGTCGCTGCTGGGCGGCCACGGCACCGCCATCGCCTGGGCTCCCCGCTTCGCGGAAACGCACGGCATCAGCAATGCGTTGGAAATCGGCGTGGCCTGCGCCACCTTCGGCCTGGTGCTCGCCTCGCTGATGGGCGGGCCGATCGCCCGGCTGCTGATCCAGCGCAACAAGCTCCAGCCCCCACCCTGCGTGGTGGAAGACGCCGCCGCCGAGAGCAACGCGCTCGAACGGGTCACCTACTTCACGCTGCTGCGGACCCTCTTCTGGCTCAACATGAGCCTGGGCCTGGGTGAACTGCTCTTCGAGGGATTGCAGGCCGTGGGCAGCAATCTGCCCCTGTTCGTGTGCTGCCTGTTCGCAGCGATCTTTCTCACCAACACCGTGCCGCGGTTGGTGAAGGTGCGCGAGCTGGCGCCGGCGCGATCCCTGGCCATCGTGTCCGACATCGCCCTGGGCATCTTCCTGACAATGTCGCTGATGAGCCTGCAGCTGTGGACCATCGCCTCGCTGGCGGGCCCGATCATCGCTATCCTCACCGCCCAGTTCGTGGTGTCGTTCCTGTTCGCGCTGTTCGTGGTGTTCCGTGTGATGGGCCGCGATTACGAAGCGGCCGTGATCTGCGCCGGTTTCGGCGGCATTTCACTTGGTGCCACACCCACGGCGATGGCGAACATGTCGGCGGTGGCGCAGAAGTATGGGGCGGCACGGCGGGCGTTCATCGTGGTGCCGCTGGTATCGGGCTTCTTCGTGGACATCAGCAATGCGGTGATCATCCAGCGCTTCCTGAATGTGTTCGGCTGATCCAGCGGGCACAGTGCTCGCAGGGGGATGACGGCGCTCAGCCGGCCACCGCAGCAGGGAGGGTGCCCATGAAGCGTTGCAGCTGACGCGTTTCGAGTTCGAGCACGCGCTTGGCGAAGTCCTGATCGCGATCGAGCAGAGCATCGAAGCCATCCACCGGCACCGCCAGCAGGCGCGTGCCCTCCTGCGCCGCCGTGATCGTGTTCTCCGTGGCGCTGTGGGTGAGCACCTCGAGCTCATCGAGCATCTGGCCCGGCCGGAAGCGCTCCTGCCGGGTGCCTGGGCCATCAGCGCTGGGGTCGCCATCGCGGTAGTGCACCAGGGCTTCGCCTTCGATCAGCAACAGCAGTTCGCGGCAGGTGTCGCCGGTTTCGGTGATCAGGGCGCCGGCGCTGTAAAGGCGCAGCTCAGAGACCTCCGCCAGGGCGTTGATGGTGTCGAGGTGGAGGCCGCGGAACGCCTCGCAGGTGGCCAGCACCACCCGCTTTTCGAGCTCAGGGCAGGCCTCGAGGCTGGGCGGCGTATCGCCCTGGGCCAGCAGGCGCTCGGCCGTGCTGGCCAGCAGCGGGGCGGACGCGCCACCGCGCAGCGCCGCTGCCTGGGCCTGGCCCTTCTGGCCGTCCAGCCGGGCGATCAGGAACAGGGCGGACGCCTGGATCAGCGGGTTGCGGTCCTGCAGCAGGGTGTCGAGGTGGTGCAGGGTGACCGGCAGGGGAACCACCAGCGAGCAGCTGGCGCCTGTGCCCGGCTGGGTGAGTGCCGCCAGCACCTCCGCCGGCAGGCGCTCCTGCCACGGCTCCTGCTCCAGCAGCTCCAGCAGCACCAACGGCGACAGTCTCTGCAGATCCGCCACCAGGGCGGGCACGACAGGATCCTGCTGCAGGGTGGCCAGGGCCCACAGGATCGCCCGCAGGCTCAGCTGTTCCCGGTGGCGGATGTGCCCGCTGAGCAGGGCGCGCACCACCGGCGCCTCCGGCAGCGACGGCTGCTGCAGGGCGCGGAAGGCCTCGATCAGTTCCGGCAGGCGCTGCAGCAGCACCTCAGCCTTCTGGACGGCGCTGGCCTGCGGCGACAGCCCGCCCAGAATCTCCTCCTCCTCCGCGGCGGTGATGCCGTAGCGGCGACGCAGCGAGCGGATCGCCTTGGTGTCACCCTGCTCCTGCGCACGGCTCTGCAGCCGCATCAGTCGATCGAGCGACTTGCGGTAGCCACTGAGCCGCACCTGATCCTCCAGGCTGCGGCGGTTGGCGGGATCGAGCAGGGTGGGATCCTCCACCCCCAGCTCTTCGAGCAGCTGCTCGTGCTCCTCATCGGAGATGCCGAGCTCGCGGCGCATCTGCTGCAGCACCTCCAGGCTGGTGGCCACACTCACGTAGCCCTCCTCAAGCGCCTCACGCACCACGCCCTTGTAGGCCTCGTGGCGTTTCTCGCTGCTGAAGCCCGGCAGCACCTTGGCCAGCACATACACCTCGTGGGCGTTGAGGTCGCCGAGGGTGCGGCCATCGAGGAAGCGGCCCACATCGAGCTGGAGGCGCTCCAGTTGCTTGCGGAAGCGGCTGGCCAGGTTCTCGCGGCTGTAGATCTCGGGGTTGCGGCGCCAGGCCTTGTACACCCAAAGCGTGCTGACGGCCACCAGGGCGCCGTCGAAGAGGTATTGCACCCAGGGCGGCAGCAGCCGCAGCAGCGGCCGACCCGCGAACAGGAAGAAGAAGTTGAACACCAGGAAGGTGGCCACCACAAAGATGCGGTGGCGGAGCTGCTCCGGCGGCAGCGGCATGGCACCGGTGCGGGCGGCAAGGCGTCGTTCGCGGGAGCGCGCACCGGCTTCGATCCAGCGCCCCACCACCACCCCCAGCCAGGTGAACAGCCCCAGCACCAGGGGCACCGCCACCAGGCGGGGGATGGGGATGGCCTGGCCGAACAGGAACAGCCCGGGGCTGAGCAGGGTGGCGAGCTGGTCGCTCTGGCGGACCCAGATCCCGGAGAAGTAGTAGCCCCAGCTGCCGGTGTACAGGTAGTAGTAGAGGAAGTAGCCCAGCACCAGCCCCACGTAGCCATAACGCTCGAAGGCGAAGGCCGGCGTGGTGATCCGCGCCCAGTACATGCGCTCGGCGTCGATGTCGATGCAGGGCTGCTGGCAGGCCACGCAGGCGCTCTGCTCGCTGCCATCGGGCAGCGTGGTGCGGCACATCGACTGGGTGATCGGCTGCTCGCTCAGGTGGGCCTTGCTGCCCAGCAGCCCGGAGGGGGCGGAGAACACGCTCTGCACCGGCGCCATCGGGCAGAAGTACTGGCACCAGGCCTTGCCGCCGTACAGCCAACCCACCACCATCGCCACTGCGATCGTGCCCAGCAGCCAGGCGGCCAGCACCAGGCGATCCGCATTGAAGAAAAGGATGCGGCCGCAGAGGCCCGCGAACAGCCAGCCGAACTGCACGCTGGAGTAGTGGCGGGCCAGCCAGGAATCGGCGGGCACCTTGGCCAGCTGGGGGCGTCGCTCACCGGTGCGGGGATTGAGCTTGGCGATCTGGCGTTGCAGGCCCAGGGCGCGGGGGATCTGGGAGAGGAAGGAGAGCGGGCAGATGCGCCGCCACAGCTCATGGCCGAACACCAGCAGGATGAAGATCGCCGACGGCACCACCGCCCCCCAGAAGAGGGTGGTGCCGAGCGGATAAGGCTGCTCGCCGAGGCAACGGTCCTGCACCGGCACGCAGGCCTCACTCAGGCGCAAGGGGCTCCAGGGGTGGTCCGGCTCGGTGAGCGCGGAGCTCCAGGGGTCGTAGAACAGCGAGGCGATGATCAACAGCCAGCCGGTGGTGAGAATCCAGCGGATGACATGCATCCGGGATTCACGCAGCTGAATCGCCATCGGGCCAGAAATCGGTGCGCTGACCCTAGCGATCCAACGCGAGCAAAGACCCACGCAAGCCGCTGGTACCAGCGGGATTCAGGTGGTGTAGTCGGCGTTGATGCGCACGTATTGATCCGAGAGGTCGCAGCCCCAGGCCAGGCCGTGGCCGGGGCCGTCGCCCACCACCAGGCGGATGGTCACGGTGTCGTCTTCGAGATAGGCGCCGGCGGCGCGATCGGCCATGTAGCGGGAGGCGGCCGGGCGATCGAAGGGCAGGGGCTGGCCGGCGGCCATCAGCTGGTGCTCCCCCAGCCAGAGCGCCACGGCCTCGGGATCGAAGGGCACGTCGGCGCGGCCCGCCGCCGCCACGATGCGGCCCCAGTTCGGATCACGGCCGTGGATGGCGCACTTCACCAGCGAGGAGCCGCAGATGGTGCGGGCGATGGCGCGGGCGCCGGCCTCGCTGGCGGCCCCTTTCACCTGCACCTCGATCAGGCAGCTGGCGCCTTCGCCGTCGCGGGCGATCGCCCGGGCCAGGTGCTGCGACACCGCCGTGAGGCCGGCCTCCAGCGCCTCGTAGTGCTCGGGGCTCAGGGGTTCACCGGCGGCAAAGGCCAGGTACGTGTCGTTGGTGCTGGTGTCGCCGTCCACCGTGATCGCGTTGAAGGAGCGGTCGACCGCCCGCTGCACCATGCCCCGCCACAGCTCGGCCGGCACGCCGGCATCGCAGCTGAGATAGCCCAGCATGGTGGCCATGGCGGGGTGGATCATCCCAGAGCCTTTGGCCATACCGCCGAGGCGCACGCGCCGCCCGCCCAGGTTGGCCTCCAGGGCGATCTGCTTGTCGACCAGATCGGTGGTGAGGATCGCTGTGGCGGCGGCAGCGCCGCCCTCGGGGCTGAGGGCCGCCACCAGGGAATCGAGGCCCGCGATCAATGGGTCCATCGGGATTGGCACGCCGATCACCCCGGTGGAGCAGATCAGCACCTGCTCCGGCGCCAGCTCCAGCCGGGCGGCGAGGGCGGCGGTGGCGATGAGGCTGTCGGCCAGGCCGCGCGCGCCGGTGCAGGCGTTGGCCTGGCCTGAATTGGTGAGCACGGCGCGGGCCCGGCCGCCGCTGGCCGCCAGCCGCTGCTCACAGAGATCCACGCAGGCAGCGCGCACCCGGTTGGTGGTGAAGCTGCCGGCGCACACCGCCCCTGCCGGTGCCAGCAACAGGGAGAGATCAGGCTTGCCGGAGGCCTTCAGCCCGGCCGTGCTGCCCGCCGCCAGGAAACCGCTGGGGGCGGTGAGACCGCCGGGCACGGGCTGCCAGGGGGCGGGGATGCGGGTCATGGGACGCCGGGTGGAGCTGTTGCCATCTTCGGGGGCGGGAGGCAGCCAGCCGAGGGCGTGTGGCCTGGCCAAACCACTTGAGCACATGATGAAAAGCATGCAGCCACACTCTGGCCGGCATGAACTGGCATGAACTTGATTGGTTTTTGGTGCTAGCATGGTCCGCGGCCATATTATTTTGTTTCGACGCAGAAAGCGGGTGATCTGAGATTATATTCAGGTGGCGATTGAACGAAAACGAACGCTTTTGACATCTGATTGTGGCTGAACTTAGCGTGCTTCCGTTGAACTGCACTCAAGCGCGATGTGCCGGGTGCTTTCCGGAGAGAAAATGCCGTCGATCAAGGATTGTCCGATCGAGCAGTTCAACACTGAGCTCATCACTGCACACTTCACGATCGAAACAGTCAATTAATTTGATGGCACGAATGCGTAAGGATGGGCTGGCCGGTTTACAGCCTCGCTGGAAAGATGGCTATCCCCCAACTGGATGCCGGTGGGTTCACCGTTCAACTCTTCAAGCACATGCAGCGTCAGCTGACTGCTCGAGTTCCCCGAAGCGAGCCGTTGAGGGCCGGCGGGAGACCAACGCTCCAACGTCACCCTGCGACTTGAGGCCAGCCTGATGGCCACACACCAGCGCCGCATCGGCCTCACCGGCGGCATCGCCACGGGCAAGAGCACCGTGGCCCAGTTGCTGCAGGCCCGCTTCGCAGTGCCGGTGCTTGATGCTGACCTCTTCGCCAGGGAGGCGCTCGCTCCCGGAACCGCCGGCAGCCAAGCCGTGGTGGCACGCTTCGGCACCCAGGTGCTGGTGCCGCGGCTTGGCGAAGACGGCAGTGCCGAAGGTGCTGAAGGTGCCGCAGCGGATCCCGCTGAGACGCTCGATCGGCGGGCTCTCGGTCGGCTGGTGTTCAGCGATCCAGTGGAGCGCCGTTGGCTGGAAGGATTGGTGCACCCGCTGGTGCGCCAGCGCTTTACCAAGGAGCTGGCGGGCCTTGCCCAGGAACCGGCGGTGGTGCTGATGATCCCTCTCCTCTTCGAGGCCGGCCTGGAGTCGCTTTGCTCGGAAATCTGGTTGGTGGACTGTGAACCAGCCGAACAACGGGCACGTCTGCTGGCGCGCGATGGCACCACGGCTGCCGACGCCGACGCCAGGATCGCGGCCCAGTGGCCGCTGGAGCGCAAGCGCTCGCTTGCCGATGTGCTGATCGACAACCGCCAAGGGGCCGAAAGTCTGGCGAGCCAGCTGGGGCGGGCGCTCGGGCTGGAGGCGACGGGCGAAAGGCGCTAAGCCCTTGCTCGCCTGTGAAAACTGGCTGGAGCCGCAGCAGGCTGGAAGCGCTTAACGCCGGGTGGTGACGGAGGAGGCCGGCACGCGAGACGGCACGAGGTCACGCGAACGCGGGCGGGAAAACACCCCCATGACGCTTCGGCACCGCCGTGCGCTCGCAGGACGGCACTGGAGCGCGCCTAGCGCGAAGGCAAAGGCAAAGGCCAGCCCGGACACGCCAATCCGAATGCCGTTCTGTACCAGCTCGATGATCCCCTTCTGATCGGGGCCACGCAATTTCTGGTCCATCACCGCCTGGGTGCGGTCAAGGTTGCGCATGGTCTGGGTGCGTAGGGCCGCGATCGGCTGATCGAGCTGCTGATCGTTGATGGCCGGGCCTCGCAGCACCCGCATCTCCCGCTGCAGCTCCTGGGGCGTGGTGGCCTCACCGACAGCGCTGCGCAGGGCCACGAACGTGGCTTCGGTGCTGGCCCTGCGCTGGGCGAGCTGATCAGCATCTGCGGTGAACAGTGTCCAGAGAGCGGTGGCCTGCAGGGGGACCAGCAGGACGAAACCCAACGCCGCCGCCAGGGCCCGCTGCCGCGCCGTGGCTAATCGCAACGTGTAGCGGGAGCGCTCCGGATCGAGATGGGCCGCCCCATGCAGCAGCAGAAAGCCCACCAGAGCCAGGGGAGCGGCCTGGATCACACCGCCGACCACTCGCAACTGCCAGGTGGGATTGGTGGGATCGAGCGGCAGGAACAGCGTGAGGGCGCTGATCGCGAACACCACGAATAGACACGACGCGGCGCCATCCAGAACGGCGCTGACTGCAACCGGCTGCCCCGTTGGGCTGGGAAACGGGGTGGGGAGGCCGGGGAGGCCGGGGCGAGCGGTGGTCACGTGGGGTTCGCTGCGGTGATTCGTGAAAGGGCCGGCGGGTGCTGCTCCCCAGAGGGCGGAAACGCCGTGGAGTCGACGGCTGGCCTTCAGGCGTGAACCGAGAGACCCACTTTCATGGATCTTTCAGGACATGGGCCGCCCGAGGAGGGCTGCAGTTGGGCAATGACCGCAAGAGTGGGCCAATCGCCAGGAAACATACATGATTTTCTCAGACTTTACAAACCCTTTCATCATGCGTTGCCTCAGGCCGGACCATGGCGAGCCAGCCAGAGGGGAGGCGAGCTGTGACTCAGCGTCGTGGCGGGGGAGGCCCTCCTACCGGAGGTGGCACGCCACGGCACCTGAGCGGCGACTCCATCAGCCACCAGCGCTCAGCACGCCTGAAGGAACAGCCGACGCAACTGGCTCTGCGACTAGAGGCGGGCGTTCATTACATCAGTCCGCTCAGCATGTAACCGCCGAGAGATCCGTAGTCATCGAAGCCCGTGCTGTTGGGGCCGGCAAAGCTGCCCTCCCCCACACCATCCACGCGGACAAAATACGTGCCAGCCGATAGGTTTAGATCAGTAAAAGCCGCGCCTTTGCTGTTGGTTGGCGATGACGTGAACGCCACGGTGCCGTCGCTCCTGAGAATGTCCATCTGTAAGTTGAGGCCGCTTACGTCGTCGGTCGCGCCGTAGGCAATCTGCGATTGAGGGGAAGAAGCGACAGCACCAGCGGGATCAACCCGAAGACTGAGCGGCCCGCCGTTCCATTGGATCCTGAAAATGTCCACATCAGTTCTGGTGCCGATGGTGCCAGACACAAACCGACCGTCACCCACGCTGCGAGTTGGCAGGGTGCTGGTGATCGAGTCGGCGAAATCGTCAGGCCTGGCGCCAAGGCGAGCGGTCAGGGCAGCCACTTCGTCAACGGTGTTGGAGGCGCCGCGGCCGTTCCTGAAATAGTCGCCTTTGCTCCACTGCGGAAACACATTCACGCCGACCGGGGCTTTCCCCATGAGCGGAAACCAGCGGTTGCCGGCTGCCGTGGCATGGCCGTCGTAATACTCCTCAGCCGCTTGCGTGCTGGAGGCCAGAAGCCCTTTGTGCCGCAAGTCAAGCGTGTGGCCGATTTCGTGAGCGGCGAAAAAGCCTACGGTGCTGACGGTGAGCGACGAGATTGCCGCGTTCCGTGGGTTTGTGTTCCACTGAACGGCGGCGATAGGGTTGCTGGTTGTGCTTCTGAATGAGTTCGACAGGGCAATTCCAGGCACGCCAGAGAGGCCAAGGCCATTCCTGGTCATGGTTGCCCCGACCAGCAACCTCCCGGCATAGGGCCCGGCGCCGGGGAATGGATTGGGGTCCGTCGTGAACCTGACGTTGAACGGGGCATAGGCGCTGTCGAGAGCCTCAAGCACTTGGCGGCGCTGATCCAGCGTGTAACCGCTGTTTGTCGTTGCATACCGGGACGAAGTTGTGACTTCAGTCGGCCCCGTTACGTGGCCGTCAAAATCGACGTGAACCCAGGGGATCCCTGCGGTGATGCTGTTGCCCGATGGGCGAGCAGTTGTCAATGTGTCGGGGTTGGTGAGCCAGGCGCTGAAACGCTGGTCGTGGCTGGCGCGAGTGTCGAAAGCTGCAGGCATGGCTAATCAGATGATGCTTTTCGTGAAAGGGCCGGAGGGTGCTGCACCCCTGAGGGCGGAAACGCCGTGGAGTCGACGGCTGGCCTTCAGGCGTGAACCGAGAGACCCGCTCTCATGGATTTTTCAGGACATGGGCCGCCCGAGGAGGGCTGCAGCCCGGCAATGGCCGGAAGACTGTGCCAATCGACACCAAACATACACGGTCTTCTCAGGTTTTACAAAGTCTTTCCTCATGCGTTGCTTCAAGCCGGACCATGGCGAGCCAGCAAGAGGGGAAGCGAGCTGTGATTCAGCGCCGTGGCGGGGGAGGCCCTACTACCGGAGGTGGCACGCCACGGCACCTGGCCGGCGGCTCCATCAGCCACCAGCGCTCAGCACGCCTGAAGGAACAGCCGACGCGACTGGCGGTGCGGCTAGAAGAGCCGTTGGACCCCAACTCCAGCGGCTCAGCGGCTCAGCAGGACATCAGGCCCAGCAAGGCTCAAGGCTCAAGGCTCAGCGCAAAGCAGCCCCAGCGACCCAGAAGACTCTCCCCCTCTGGCGGTGGACGCAGGGAGTGTCCAGGCCCGAAACACTCAGCGAGGCTTCAGGCTCGGACCTCAGCCGTTCAGCTTGGCGATCAGGATCTGGTTGGCGAGCTTGGGGTCGGCCTTGCCGCCGGTGCGCTTCATCAGCTGCCCCACGAAGAAGCCCTGCAGTTTGTTCTTGCCGCCACGGAAGGCAGCCACTTCCTCGGGATGGGCCGCCAGCAGCTCCTCCACGATCGCCGTGATCGCCGCCGGGTCACTGATCATGCCGAGGCCCCGTTCGGCCACGATCGCCTTGGTGGAGCCGCCCTTCTCCAGCAGCTCCGGCAACAGTTCCTTGGCGATCTTGCCGCTGATCACCCCGGATTCGATCAGCTGAACCATCTCAGCCAGCTGCTCCGGCTTGAGCGGCAGCTCCGCCAGCGAGAGGCGGTTGGCATTCACATAGGCGGCGATGTCGCCGGTGACCCAGTTGGCCACGCCTTTGGGATCGGCGCCGGCCGCCACCGCCGCTTCGAAGTATTCGGCCATGCCCCGCTCTTCGGTCAGCACGCGGGCGTCGTAAATCGACAGCCCCAGCTGCTCGGCGTAGCGGTGACGCTTGGCGGCCGGCAGCTCGGGCAGTTCGGCCCGCCAGGCTTCGCGCCGCGCCGGAGTGACCTCGATCGGGCCGAGATCGGGCTCGGGGAAGTAGCGGTAGTCGCTGCTGCCCTCCTTGCTGCGCATGCTCTTGGTGAGCTGCTTGCTCTCATCCCACAGCCGCGTTTCCTGGTGGATCGGCTCACCGGCCTCGATCGCCTTGATCTGGCGCGCGATCTCGTAATCGCAGGCTTTCTGAATGGCGGAGAAGGAGTTCATGTTCTTGATCTCCACCTTCACACCGAACGGTTCATCAGGCCCGCGGCGCACGGAGATGTTGACGTCGCAGCGCAGCGAACCTTCCTGCATGTTGCCGTCGCTGACGCCGAGATAGCGCATGATCCGGCGGATCTCAGAGGCGTACTCCGCCGCCTCCCGGCCGGTGCGCAGATCGGGCTTGCTGACGATCTCGGCAAGCGCCACCCCGGCGCGGTTGTAATCCACCAAGGAGTGGGTGCTGCCCGCCAGACGGTCGCTGCCGGCGTGCACGAGCTTGCCGGCATCTTCCTCCATGTGCAGACGTTCGATGCCGATCGTCTTCAGGTAGGTGTCCTTGCCCTTCTCGGCCACTTCCACCTCGATCCAGCCGTTTTCGGCGATCGGCTGATCGAACTGGGAGATCTGGTAGTTCTTCGGCAGATCGGGATAGAAATACTGCTTGCGGTCAAACTTGCTGTGCTCGGCCACCTGCAGGTTGAGCGCCAGGGACGCCTTCACCGCATACTCCAGCACCTTCTCATTGAGCACCGGCAGCGTGCCCGGCAGGCCCAGCACGACAGGGTCGATGTGGGTGTTGGGGTCGTCGCCGAAGCTGGTGGAGGCGGCCGTGAAGATCTTGCTGGCGGTGCCGAGCTGCACGTGGGTTTCCAGGCCGATCACGGCCTCCCAGGGTCCGGTTGCTTCAGCGTGTGCCGTCCCATCAGCCACCATGAGCCCATCGCCTGCCAATCAGGGCCGATCCTATGGAACTGGTTGCAACGATCCACCAGTTCGTCTGGGACCTCCTGGTGGACTGGGTGTGCTTCGTGGCGGTGTTCCTCTGCCTGGGGCTCAACTTCGCGCCCTGGCGGCTGATTCCCTTCGGCCTGCGCCAGCTCTGGCGGGCCCTGCGCCACCCCGGCCCCGCCCCTGGGGCTGCAGAGGGCGAGCTGGACAGCTGGAGCGCCTTTCTGGTGACCCTGGGCGGCACCGTGGGGATCGGCAACATCACCGGCGTGGCCCTGGGGATCAGCCTGGGCGGGCCCGGGGTGCTGGCCTGGCTGTGGGCGGTGTCGCTGGTGGGCATGGCCCTCAAGTTTGCGGAGACGGTTCTGGCCGTCCAGTTCCGCCGCCCCCTGGCCGATGGCAGCGTGCTGGCGGGGCCGATGCTCACCATCCGCCGCGGCCTGCACCGGCGCTGGCGCTGGCTGGCGACGGTGTTCGCAGCGATGACCGTGGTCTCCGCCTTCGGTTCCTCCAACGGCCTGCAGGTGCGCCAGCTGGCCCGGGTGATGGCCCTCGACCTGGGCAGTCCGCCCCTGCTCACCGGCCTGGTGGTGGGCCTGGCCACAGCGGCGGTGATCAGTGGCGGACTGAAACGCGTCGCCCGCGTGGCCGTGGTGCTGGTGCCGCTGATGGTGCTGGGCTACGGCCTGGCCATGGCGGTGCTGCTGCTGGACCACCTCGACCAGCTGAAGCAGGTGCTCGTACAGGTGCTGGACGGAGCCCTCGCCCCCAGCGCCATCGCCGGCGGCAGCGTGGCGGTGACGGTGAGTGCCGCCGTGCGCCTGGCGGTGTTCTCCAATGAGGCCGGCACCGGCAGCGCCGCCATCGTGCAGGCCACCGCCTGGCCCGCCGATCCGCTCCGCCAGGGCACGGTGGCCATGCTGGGAAACCTGGTGGACACCGCCGTCTGCAGCGCAATCGGCCTGCTGGTGATCGCCAGCGGCGCCTACCGCAGCGGCGGCGATCCGTTCAGCGTGGTGAACGCCGCCATGACCTGGGCACGCCCCGGCTCACTCTGGATCAGCCATCTGGCGCTGGTGCTGTTCGCCTTCAGCACCATCCTCACCGCCAGCGTCGTGGCGGAGCGCTGTCTGGTGTTTCTTACAGGCCTGCGCTGGCGGCCACTGTTCCGCGGCTGCTGGTGCGGCGCCCTGGTGCTGCTGGCCCCCGGCAGCGGCGATGGACTCTGGCAGGTGGCCGAACTGCTGGAGGCCCTGGTGGTGCTGCCCAACCTGCTCTGCCTGCTGCTGCTCTCCCCGTTCCTGTTCCACTGGTTCGCCGCGCTGCCAGCGCCGCTGCCCCCAACCCGCACCCCTGGGCACCACCCATGACCGCACCAGAGCCGATCGCCGCCGGCCTGCAGATTCCGCTGCATGGCGTGCTCGCCGCCATCGCCGTGACCTACCTGGCCACCCTGGTGGCCAGCCGGCTGGCCCTGCAGCTGCGGGTGCCTGCCATCCTCGGCATCCTGGTGCTGGGCGTCGCCATCCAGCCCAGCGCCGGACTACTGACGGTGCAGGCGGTGGAGGCCCTGCACACCGTGACCCTGAGCATGCTGCTGTTCGTGGCCGGGCTCAACTCCGACACCCAGCACATCCGGGGCTTCCTGGGCTACGGCGTGCTGCTGGCGGTGGGCGGCGTGGCCGTGTCGTCGCTGCTGCTCGGAGGCCTGATCTGGGCGGTGTTCCATGGTCTGGGCCAACCCATTCCCCTGAGCGTGGCGCTGCTGGTGGCAGCCTGCCTCGGCTCCACCGACGCCGGCGCCACCCTCAGCGTGCTGCGGGCGGTGCAGAACCGCATTCCGGTGCGGGTGCGCTCACTGCTGGAGTTCGAATCGTCGGTGAACGATCCCGCGGCGATCCTGTTCCTGTTTCTGATCGTGGGGCTCACCGGCCAGGGGGGCAGCGAAGGTGGAGCCCTGCTGGATCAGCTCCAGGGCTTTATCAAGAGCGTGGGCAGCGGCATTCTGGTGGGCCTGATTCTCACCTATCTGGCCCAGTACGCGCTGAATCACCTGATCACCAGCAAGGACCAGATCCTGGTGGTGGGCATCTCCATCGCCCTGGCTTCCTACGGCTTCGCCACCCTGCTGGAGGGCTCCGGCTTCATCGCCACCTACGTGACGGGTCTGTTTCTGGCCAACAACATCTACGAGAACAAGCTGATCACGCCGGAACTGCTCGAGCACAGCCTGGAGCCCTTCAACACCACCATGCAGATCACGGTGTTTCTGCTGTTCGGTGTGCTGATCGATGCCAGCAGCCTCCCCGGCGCCGCCCTGCCCGGAGCGCTGGTGGCCCTCGGACTGATGCTGCTGGCCCGGCCATTGAGCGTGTGGGTGTTTCAGCCCTGGTCGCCCTTCGACTGGCAGGCAGGCGTGTTGATCGCCTGGTGCGGACTGCGCGGGGCGGTGCCGATCGCCCTGGGCTACAGCGTGACCCAGGCCCTGCCCTCCCTGCCCGGCATCCCCGCCGCCGAGCTGCCCCGGCTGGAGGATCTGGTGGAGGGACTGATCTTCGTGGTGGTGTTCCTCAACCTCAGCCTGCAGGGCCTGAGCCTGCCCTGGCTGTGCCGCCGGCTGGAACACTAGATAGCTGTGCGATCTCCCCGCCCAGCCATGCCGGCAGCGGCCAGCGACCCACTCCTGATCCTCGGCGGCGGCCTGATCGGCCTGGCCGTCGCCCATCAATGTGCCCGTCAGGGTCTGGCGGTGAAGGTGCTCAGCCGCCGGCGCAGCGAGGCGGCCGGCTTCGTGGCCGCCGGCATGCTCGCCCCCCATGCCGAGGGGCTCAGCGGCCCGCTGCTCGCCCTCGGCCAGGCCAGCCTGGAGCAAATTCCGACCTGGGTGGCCCAGATCGAAGCCGACAGCGGCCTGCGCTGCGGCCTGCGTGCCTGCGGCATCGTGGTGCCCTTCCGTTCCGTCGGTGAGCGCGACACCTACCCAACGGCCGCGCTGGGGGAAGCGCTCGATCGCACGCGGCTGGAGGCGGAGGTGCCCGGCATCGGACCCAGCTTCCAGGCCGGCCTGTTGTTCGCCCAGGACGGCCAGATCGACAACCGCCGCCAGCTGATGCGGGCCCTGGAGCGCGCCTGCGTGGAGCGGGGTGTGACCTTCGAGGAGGGCGCCGAGGTGCTGGAACTGCTGCACGATCGCCGCCTCACCGGCGTGCGACTGCGGGGCGCCGACGGGGAGGAGCGGCGCCTGGCCTGCCAGCAGGCGGTGCTGGCCTGCGGCGCCTGGAGCGCCGACCTGCTGCCCGCGCTTCCGGTCCATCCGGTCAAAGGGCAGATGCTGTCGCTGCAGGGACCGCGCCAGGCGCTGCGGCGGGTGGTGTTCGGCCCCGGCACCTACCTGGTGCCGCGTGACGACGGCCTGGTGGTGGTGGGGGCCACCGCCGAGCCGCAGGCAGGCTTTGCGGACGGGCTGACGCCGCGGGGGCAGCGCCAGCTGGAGGACAACCTGGCCGCCCTGCTGCCGGCCGCCGCCGGCTGGCCGCCGATGGAGCGCTGGTGGGGGTTCCGGCCCGGCACCCCGGACGAGGCGCCTTTGCTGGGGGCCGGCCCGATCGAGGGGGTGTGGCTGGCCACCGGCCACTACCGCAACGGCGTGCTGCTGGCCGCGATCACCGCCGAGCTGCTGGTGCCGCTGCTGCTGGGCTCCACCGCGGTGCCGGAACTGCTGGCCCCCTTCCGCTGGGACCGGGCTTTTGCGGGTGGCCGCGCAGATCAGCCGCCGACTTCCGCAGGGCGCACCGCCGGGCCAAGGGTGTAGATCGGCAGCGCCTCCATCCCCTTCACCGGGCGTTCCCCCAGCCCCTGGACCGGCAGCACCTCCGCCACCAGATCGGCGGTGGCCTGATCGAACAGCAGGCCGGCGTCCACTTGGCGGGTGAGCCCCTCCAGGCGGCTGGCCAGGTTGACCGTGTCGCCGATCACGGTGAATTCGAGCCGCTGGGGGCTGCCGATCTGGCCCACGATCACCGCGCCGCTGGCGAGGCCGATGCCGCTGGCAAAGGGCGGCAGGCCCTCTTCGGCCCAGCGGGCGTTGAGCTGCGCCAGTGCGGCCTTCATGGCGGTGGCGCAGCGCAGGGCCGCCAGGGCTTCCGCCTGCGGGCCCCGGCTGAGCGGCGCGCCGAACACCGCCATCACCGCATCGCCAATGAACTTGTCGATGGTGCCGCCGTGGGCGGTGATCACCTCCACCATGGCGCCGAGATAGCGGTTGAGCTGCTGGACATGCAGCTCGATCTCGCCGTTGCTGCTGCGCAGGCGGGTGAGCTGGGTGAAGCCCTTGAGGTCGGAGAACAGCACGGTGACCGGCCGCAGCCGGCCGCGCAGCATGCCATCGGCCGCCGCCGGATCGGCCAGGATCTCGGCCACCACACTGGGAGCCACGTAGCGCTCGAAGGTGCGCCTCAGGCGCCGCCGTTCCCGCTCCTCGCGCAGGTAGGCGTCGCCGCCGTAGAGCAAGCCCAGCAGCACCAGGCCGCTGACCGGCGCCAGCAGCGGCAGCCAGCGGTAAGCGCGGGCGAGCAGCACCGCCCCCGCCGTCAGCTGCACCACCAGCACCACACCCAGGGCCAGGAGCCGCCAGCGCAGCGCCGCCACCCGCAACGCCGCCAGCGCCACCAGCAGCACCGGCAAGGCCGCCAGCAACGCCCGGGCCAGGGGGGCTTCCGGCCACGGAGCCAGCCCATCGCCCTGCAGGGAGTTGGCCGTGGCGGTAGCCAGCAGCTCCAACCCTGACAGGTTGCCGAACGGGGTGGCATTGCCTCCTTCCCCTTGCGACACCACCGGCCCCACCAGCACCAGGGCGCCCTGCACGGCAGCGCGGCGAGGATGGCGGCGCCAGCGCTCCGGGTCAAGCACCTCCCAGGCGGAAAGGCGCAGGAAGGTGCCTTCCGGGCCGTAGACGTTGAGGGCGCGGTGCTGGTCGGGTTGCAGGCTCGGCCGCCCCAGCAGCCGAAGCGCGGTGCCAGCCAAAGAGGGAAAGGGCTCCACCCCATTGGCCGGCAGCAGGCCGCGGCCATAGGCCTCGGGGTGGAAGGCCGGCGCCCCCTCCTGCTGGGGCAGAACATTGGTGAGCCCAAGCTGGGCGGGGCCGCCGATCGCAGCCAGGAAGGCTTCTGGGCGCACCAGGGTGAGGCCGCTGCCTGCTTCCGGGTCCTGCGGTTCGAGCATCTCCGCCGCGAGTGCCACACGCCCGCGCTGCTTCTCCAGCAGGCGGTTCATGGCCCGGTCGTCGCCGGGGCCCTGGCTGCTGGGGCCGGCGAACACCACATTGATCGCCACACCGGCCGCGCCTGCCTCCAAAAGCCGCTCGGCCAACAGGCCATAGGCGGTGCGGGGCCAGGGCAGGGTGCCGATGCCGCGGGCCCAGGGGGGGATGGTGGCGCGGTTCTGGCTCACGAACCAGCCACCCTGCTGCAGCGTGGCGTCATCGATCGCCACCACCACCACCGCCGCCGGTGGCTGGCGCGGACCGCGCCACAGCACCAGCTGTTGCTCAATCGAGCGCTCCCAGGCGCGCCAGCGGCCCGGTGGCCACCCCCCCAAGGCCCCCACCGCCAGCACGAGCGCCAGCGACAGCAACGGCAGCCGCCGGGTGCTCAGCTTCATCGCCCCACCATGCCGGCCGCCCTAGCGGTGCCGGCCGGCATGGTGGGGTGGGCAGTCGCGGCAGACGGCCGGGTCCCCACTAGAACAACCGCGGCAGACCGAAACTCGGGATCGACGGGACCGGCACTGGCGCGGAGGGCAGCGACACCCCGGGCACGTACGAGCGGATGTAGCTCTCGAGTGACCCGATCGCCGGCAGGGGTGTGGCGAAGCCCTGAAAGAGCGGTCCGTTGATCAGGGAGCCGTAATCACCGCTGGTGAGCCGCAGCAGGGCGAGCACCACACCGGCGGGCGAGAGGCGCAGGCGTTCACCCGCGTTCACGGTGGTGGGTGCGGCGCCGGTCGGCGTGCCGTCCCGGAGCGCTTCCACCTCCACCGAGCCCTCCAGCACCGAGAGCTCTGCGATGCCGTCGTCGTCGACCTGAAGCACATAGTTGGTGCCGCGCACGCTCAGCCGTGAGGAGCGGGTGCAGCCGCTCTGCGGGCCGGAGACGAGCACCTGGCCCTTGCTGAGCAGGAAGCAGGTGCTGCCAAGCCGCAGCTGGGAGAAGCGGTTGAGCCGTCCGGCGGCGCCGGAGGCGAAACCGAGCTGGGCGCGGCTGTTCTTCGTGCTGATCTCCTGCGGCGTGATGGCGGTCTGCTTCACCTTTGCCTGACGGTCGTCGATGTAGAGCTCCTTGCCATCAAGAATCTCCCGCACCGTGGCCTTCTCGTTGGCGCGCACAGGGGAGCTCGACAGAGCCAGACCCGCCCCAGCCGCCAGGCTCAGCAGGGCGGCTGGGCGCAGCAGAGAATTCAGGCTCAGCCGAGCGGCCAGGAGATCACCGGCGGAAGCAGCAAGAGCGGGCATGGCGAATCCTGAATCAGACGAAGCGAACGGCGCCGTCAATCTCCCGCGCCCGGATCAGGCAACGGAAAAGGGCCATCCAGACATTCTGGACCGTTTACCCGCCCGCACACACCCCGCAGGCCGAACACCTCGAGCGGCTGGGGCCAGCCCTTGAGCGTGTGCGCCCCCAGAGGCACCACATCCAGCTCACCGGGCAGCAGGGCCAGCAGCTCCCCACTGATCAGGATCGGCTGCTCGGGATAGCGGCGGGTGAGCCCCTCCAGCCGGCTGGCCACGTTGACAGTGGCCCCCACCACGGTGAACTCCAGCCGCTGTGCCGCGCCGAGATTGCCGGCGGTCACCTCGCCCACGTGCAGACCGATGCCATGGCGCAGCGGCGGCCGGCCCACCGCCGCCAGCTCCCGGTTGAGCGCCTGCAGGCCGCTCTGCATCGCCAGCGCCGCCCGCACCGCCGCGCGGGCCTCCTCGCGATCGCCGCGGCTGCGGGGCACGCCGAATTCCGCCATCACCGCATCACCAATGAACTTGTCGAGCAGGCCCTGCTCCGCCAGCACGGCGCTGGCCATCACTTCGAAGTAGCGGTTGAGCAGGGTGAAGAGCTCGGTGGCGGGCATGTCGACACTCAGCGAGGTGAACCCCACCAGATCGCTGAACAGCACCACGCAGCGGGCGCGGCTGCCGCCGACCTGGGTCCAGATCGGGCCGGGGTTGCGAAGGATGTCGTGCAGCAGGGCGGGCGACACACGCCGCGACAGCAACTGGTGGAGGTAGGCCCGTTCGCGGCCCTCCACCAGCACCTGCCCCACCGCCAGTAGTCCCCCTCCCGCCACCGTGGCCAGCAGCAGGGCAGCCAGGGGCAACCGCAGCAGCGCTCCTGCCCAGAGCCCCCAGCCGGCCAGCAGCGCCATCGCGATCATCACCAACGTGATCAGCAGGCTGTGACCAGCGGTGCTGCTGCGGCTGAGCCACCACCAGGCGCCGATCCCCCAGAACAGCAGCAGCCCCGCCTCAATCGGCAATGGGAGCGTGTGCAGCCCCTGGCCTGAGAGGGCGTTGGCGATCGCCACTCCCAGCACCTCGGTGCCGCTCTGGGGACCGAAGGGAGTTTCCTGCTGATCCCCCAACTCCGGGGTGGTGGCGCCGAACAGCACCGTGCGGCCGCGCCAGAAGCCGGGGGGAGTGTCAAGCACCTGCCAGGCGGGCACCCGAGCCAGGCTGCCGGAGGGGCCGATGTAATTCAGGCCCATCGGGGCCCGAGGCAGCGGCCGGTCGTTGACCAGAAAGGCCATCGGGCGCGGGTGGGGCAGCGGGAAACCGGCCAGGTGCTGGTCGAGCCAGGCCTGCCCGGGCACAGCCTCCGCCATCCCCTGCGGGGACTGGAGCAGGACCGTCAGCCCGGGTGCCCCGAGGCCATGCAGCGGCTTTGCCAGGACCACCTGCGCCACCCCCTGCCGTTCAGTGCGCCCGTAGCGGACGGCCAGATGCACCCGTTCGCGCCAGGGCGCCAGAGCCGCCTGGAAGGCCGCGTCATCGGCCGGCCCGAACGGGCTGGGCTGGCTGTATTCAATGTTGACGAGCACTCTGGCCGCCCCCTGCTCCAGCACCCTGGCGATCACCTGCGCCTGCAGGGCCCTTCGCCAGGGCCAGGGGCCCATCTCCCGCCACAGCGGCGACGCAGCCCGGTCGGCCGGCCTGAGCAGGGCCGCGAGTTGGAGCGATTCAGCATCGATGGCCAGCAGCACTGGATCCGGAGGAGCCGGGCGGGTGCCGCGCAACCGGAACCAGAGCGCGGCGATCTGGCCATCGGCCAGCTGCAGGGCCTGGCCTGCGGGTGTGAGCGGCTCATGATCGAGGCCAGCCAGCAGGGGCAAGGCCAAGGCGAGCCACCAGAGCCTCCGCCACCGACCCGGCCCGAGCAGCCTCAACGGTCGAGGCCTAGCTCGCGCTCGATCACCGGCAAGGTTGCCATTGGGGCGGAGAAGCCATTCATCAGCACACTGGTGCGGCGGCGCACGCGCGCCTCCTCAACGCTGAGCCGGCGGGGGCCCACCCAAGTGCCTGTGGTGGTGGCGGTGAGGATCTCTCCACTATTGAGAGTGAAGCGGCGGCCATCGCTGGCGCTCACCTGCACGGTTCCTTCCCAGCTCAGAAAATGAACTTCGCTGGGAAAATCCTCGATGAACACCGTGGTGCCCTGAATCGAGGCCGTTCCCACCCGGGTGCGAACCCTGAGGGGAAGGAGGCGGGTCCCGTCCGGATCGATCCAGGCAATGATCTGGCCGCGCTTCAGGGAGGGGCCGCCCGGATCGAGCCGCAGCAGGGCATCACCGCCGAGGCGGAAACTGCTGCCATCCGCCAGCTGCACCTGCATCCGACCTGGGCGCTGGGTGCGGATCTCCGTGCGGGAAGGCAGCACCTGGCCCGCGTTGGCCTTCTGCTCCGTTCGGCCGGGAGGCTTGATGAAGGCGGGTCGCTCCGCCACATCGATCACCCGGGGCAATTGCACGGTGGCCGGGGCCCCGCCGGAAAGGCCTAACACCGCCACCAGCGACGCACCGGTGAAAACAACTGCGGCGTCAGCCAGGCTGGCGGAGCGCGGCATCAAGCTCGCTGTTACGGCCCTCAGGATGAAGGCTCAGGGCTCGACGCGCCACACCTGATCGGCCGGCGTCCAATCGCTGAGCTCGGAGGCTTCGAACCAGAGGCCAATCTCGAAAGCGGCGGTTTCCGCCGCATCAGAGCCATGAATCACGTTGCGGCCGATGTTCACGGCCAGATCGCCGCGGATCGTGCCCGGCTCCGCCTCCAGGGGCTTGGTGGCGCCGATCAACTTGCGGGCACTGGCGATCACACCATCGCCCTCCCATACCATCGCCACCACAGGGCCGCTGGTGATGAAAGCCACCAGGCCGGCGAAGAAGGGCCGTTCCCGGTGCACGCCGTAATGGCTCTCCGCCAGTTCCCGGCTGGGCACCAGCTGCTTGAGGCCCACCAGCTTGAAGCCCTTGCGCTCGAAGCGCCCCAGGATCTCGCCCACCAGCCCGCGCTGCACCCCGTCCGGTTTGATCGCGAGGAAGGTGCGTTCGGTGGCCATGGCAGTTGCTCTGGGGAATGGGGCCATCGTCCGCGCTGGGGCTGCCGCTTGGCAAGCAACCCCGATGCGGGCGGGCGCCATGGCATCGGCTGGACCTGTTTCTGCTGAGGTACCGAGCCCCAGCGGGGCCGGCGCTCGGCCTGCAGCGGGTGGTGGGCAGAGGAGGCGCCCGGGACGGGGGCGTGGCAGCGTACTCGGCTGGGAGCTGACGCCTGCGACGCCTTGAACCTGGCCTGTTTCCGCTGACTAAGCTGCCTTGGGCCGCTTTTTTCCAGCCCCGTGCCCATGCCTGCTGAAACCGTTGCCGCCGCTCCGTCGGGCCTGGCCTGGAGCGTGGCCGACAGCAGCCGCCTGTACGGCCTGGAAGCCTGGGGAGATCCCTATTTCACCGTGAGCGCCCGCGGCCACGTGATCGTGCAGCCCCGCGGCGAGCGCGGCGGCTCGCTCGATCTGGTGGAGCTGGTGCAGGAGCTGCGGGGGCGCAACCTCAGCCTGCCGCTGCTGATCCGCTTCGACGACATCCTCGAGGACCGCCTCGAGCGGCTGCACGGCGCCTTCGAGCGCGCCATCGCCCAGTACGACTACGCCGGCCGCTATCAGGGCGTGTTTCCGGTGAAGTGCAACCAGCAGCGCCACGTGGTGGAGCAGCTGGTGGAAAGCGGCCGGCAGTGGCATTTCGGCCTGGAGGCCGGCAGCAAGGCGGAGCTGCTGATCGCGCTCTCGCTGGTGAACGATCCCCAGGCGCTGCTGATCTGCAACGGCTACAAGGATCAGCGCTACATCGAGACGGCGATCCTGGCCCGGCGGCTCGGCCGGCAGCCGGTGGTGGTGATCGAGCAGGCCGATGAGGTGGAGCGGATCATCAGCGCCAGCCGCGACTTGGGCGCGGCGCCGCTGATCGGCATTCGCGCCAAGCTGGCCACCCGCAGCACCGGCCGCTGGGGCAGTTCGGTGGGCGAGAAGGCCAAGTTCGGCCTGTCGGTGCCCGACCTGCTGGCCACGGTGGAGGCCCTGCGCGCCGCCGGCCTGCTGGGCGAGCTGCGCCTGCTGCACTTCCACGTGGGCAGCCAGATCAACGACATCGCCGTGCTCAAGGACGCCCTCCAGGAGGCGGGGCAGATCTATGCCGCGCTCACCCGGCTGGGGGCACCGATGGGCTATCTGGATGTGGGCGGCGGCCTGGGCGTCGACTACGACGGCAGCCGTACCGCCACGGCCGCCTCCAAGAACTACTCGCTGCAGAACTACGCCAACGACGTGGTGGCCACCGTGCGGGAGTGCTGCGACAGCGCGGGCATCGCCGTGCCGACGCTGGTGAGCGAGAGCGGCCGGGCCCTCGCCAGCCACTTCTCGGTGCTGGTGTTCGACGTGCTGGGGGCCAGCGGCCTTCCCGGTGCCGTGCCGGCGGCCAGTGGCGAGGAGGCCCTGATCCTGCGCAACCTGCGTGACACCCATGCGGGGATCGAGGCGGTGGCGGCCGCGGACCCCGCGGCGATCGCCCTGGCCCTGGAGCGGTTACAGGAGGCCTGGAACGACGCCCTCAAGTTCAAGGACGACGCGATGGCGGCCTTTCGCCTCGGCTACCTGGGCCTGCCGGAGCGGGGCCTGGCCGAGCAGCTCACCTGGGCCTGCTGCCAGGCGATCGCCGAACGGCTGGCCCTGCTGCCGCCTGAAACGCCGATTCCCCAGGAGCTGCGCACCTTGCCGGCGGCCCTGGCCTCCACCTATTACGCCAACCTCTCGGTGTTCCGCTCGGCGCCTGACACCTGGGCGATCGATCAGCTGTTCCCCGTGATGCCGCTGCAACGGCTGGACGAGCGACCGGGCCGGCTGGGCAGCTTCGCCGATCTCACCTGCGATTCCGACGGCAAGCTGGCCCGCTTCATCGACCGGGGCCAGGTGAAGACCCTGCTGGAACTGCACCCGCTGCGGCCCGGTGAGCCCTACTGGATCGGCCTGTTCCTGGCCGGTGCCTACCAGGAGGTGATGGGCAACCTGCACAACCTGTTCGGCAGCACCGATGCCGTGCACATCCGCCTGGCGCCCGGTGGCGGCTACCGGGTGGATCACGTGGTGCGCGGCGACACCAATGCCGAGGTGCTGCAGGCGATGGAGCACGACCCCCAGCTGCTGCTGGAGCGGCTGCGCATGGCCAGCGAGACGGCGATCGCCCAGGGGCAGCTGGGCATCGGCGATGCCCGCCGCCTGATGGATCACCTGGAAACCAGCCTGCGGCAAACCACCTACCTGCAGGCGCGCTGAAGCGCCTGCGCGTGTTCGCGGGCGGCTGCGCTTTCTCTCAGCGAACCAGGCACTGGCCGGTTCAGGAGAGCGCCAACCTGGCAGCGATATGCACGGCGCTGAACGCCCAGAGCAACTTGCAGAGCAAGTGAAGGGTCTGGTCGATGCCAAGCCTGTAGAAGCCCGCGCATTTCCCCCAGTCGATCAGGGCATGCACCAGCCACTCGGCCACACCCAACCAGACGATTCCAGTGAGGAGGGCCACCAGAAAGCCATGGACGCCGGCGTGGGCGGTGAGCCACCACGACCAGGGGAGGGTGTGATCCCGGCCCCTGCATTTCTCCACTGCCATGCGATCGCTCTGGAGGGCGAAATCACCGACGAAGTGCCCCATCGCCAGCAACAGAAACAGCTCCAGACCCGAGAGGCTGTGCGCAAGGCCCGACAGCATGGCTGGCTCCGTCATCGCTACAGAAAATCAGCATGACGGAGCCAGCGGGCGCAGCCTGTGGCGCGCTGAGCAGGCGCAGCCCCTGGCGCGTTCAGCGGGCGCAGAAAGTGGCCTGCAGCGCCAGCCGATCCACGGGTCCGGGCAATTCGGCCGGATCGAAGCCCACGCTCTCGGCGGCCACGGCCTTCATCAGCATGGGGCGCATGCCGCCTTCAAGCACCACGCTCAAGGGGGTGACCGTGCGCAGGCCAATCGCGTCGGCCAGATCCCGCGCCTGGGTGAGGGCGTCCTGGTAGGCCCCCTTGAGCAGCTGGCGCCGGGCGGCCGCATCACCGCCCGCCGACGGCTGGGTGTTCACCGGCGCCAGCTGCACCCCCGGCAGCCCGCCCACCTGGCGGATCAGCGCCTGCAGCCGGGCCGGGGCGAGCTCGCCACTCACCTGCAGCCGGGCCTGGATCGCGGCCGGCTGCTGCTTGGTGGCCGGCCGCGACCAGGTGGTGGGCGAAGTGACCTCCAGCTCGCTCACCTGCAACGCCTGCAGGGCGGTGCGCACGGCCGCCAGTCGCGTCTGGAGCTGGCCCAGGGCGGCATCGTTGCCGGGAGCTTCTGACTGCAGCTCCAGGGAGAAGCGCAAGCGGTCGGCAGCCCGCTTCAGCTCGGCGCTGCCCCGCACCTCCAGCGTGGTGCCGTCGCAGCGAAGCGGCTGCGCCTGCGCCAGGGCCGGCCGCGCCAGCAGCAGGCAGGCGGGCAACAGGCAGGCCGGCAGGCAGGCAGCGGTGGTGAGAGCGGAGAGGGCGCGACGCATCGCAGGGCTTTCAGTGGGGCAGGGCGCTCACGCCCCTCTGAAGCTTGGGGCCTGAACGGCTGTTTGCCGCCTCCAGACGCATGGGGTCAGATCTTCGTGGTGCCCCGCCGGCATGACCCCTAGGGTGCTGCCGGCAGGCCCGCTCCTCGCGGGGCTGCACTCTCCGCCACCGCCCTCTCCCCATGCATCCGCTGCAGGTGTGGCTGATCGCCATCAGCAGCCTGGCCCTGCTGCTGATGGCCCGCAATCTCTGCAGAGCGGGGCGCTGGCCGGCCTTTCCCCTGCAGCTGCCGGTGGTGGCCACGGTGGTGTGGGCGATCAGCCGCTCGCTGTCGCCGCTGGTGCTGCCGCTGGGCTACCGGCCCTGGTTCGCCCTGCTCGATGAGCTGGTGTTGATCTATGCCGCGATCCGGCTGCTGCTGTGGGTGGGCCTGGAGGTGCCGGCGGCCCTGAAGCTGTG
Organism: Synechococcus sp. CS-1333; assembly: GCF_025128015.1. Lineage (NCBI taxonomy): Bacteria > Bacillati > Cyanobacteriota > Cyanophyceae > Synechococcales > Synechococcaceae > Synechococcus > Synechococcus sp. CS-1333. The sequence goes on along the minus strand of NZ_JAHLYO010000026.1, from coordinate 1,606 downwards.
GAACCGGCCACCGGAAATCCTGCTGCAGCTGCTGATGCTGACCAGCGGCACGGTGGCCACCGTGGTGGTGTTCAAGGAACTGGCCCGCTTCGACCTGCTCGGCCTGGTGACCACCTCGGCCGTGCTCACCGCCATGATCGGCCTGGCGGCCCAGGAACCGCTCAAGGATCTGTTCGCCGGCCTGGAACTGCAGCTCGATGAGCACTTCCAGCAGGGGGATTTCATCTGGCTCGAAGATGGCACCGCCGGCGTGATCGTGGAGATCAACTGGCGGGACACCTGCCTGCGGGATCTCACCGGCACCCTGGTGATCGTTCCCAACACCAAGATCACCTCCGAGGTGGTGCGCAACCATGGCGCCTTCGGCTTCATGGGCAACCGTTTCAGCATCGGCCTCGATTACGCCTTCCCCACCACCCAGGCCAAGCAGCTGCTGCTGGAGAGCGTGCGTCAGCATCCGCGCGTGCTGGCGGAGCCGGAGCCGATCGTGTGGGTGAAGGAATTCGCCGACAGCGCGATTCTCTACGACATCGTGGTGTATCAGGCTCCCGGTGGTCTGGCCGCTCAGCTGTCGCTGCGGAGCGATCTGCTCGAACAGATCTGGTACCGGCTCGAGCGCGCAGGGCAGAGCATTCCCTATCCCGTGCGCGAGCTGCGCCGCCAGGCTCCGCAGGTGAAGACGAGCCAGCCGGTGAGCAGCGCCGAAGCGGAGCGCAGGCGCCTGCTGGCACTCAATCCACTCTTCAAAGCACTCAATGAGGAAGAGATTGATCGCCTCGCCAGCCACATCCGCTGCGTGCGCTATGCGGCGGCAGAGGTGATCGTGCGCGAAGGGGATCGGGGTGGGGCGATGTATCAGGTGGTGGAGGGGAGTGTGGATGTGTGGAAGCAAAAATCTGGGGAAGCGCCGATTCACGTGGCCAGCCTGGAGGCGGGGGCCCTGTTCGGCGAAATGGCGATGCTCACCGACAGCACGCGCAGTGCCACGGTGCAGGCTCAGGAGGAATGCCTGCTGCTGGAGGTGAACCGCGAGCACATCGGTCCGCTGCTGCAGGACAACCCAGAACTGATGGAGCGGCTGGCGCAGCTGGTAAGCGGCCGCCGGGCCGAGCTGGAGGGGCTGGAGCTGGCGAGCCGGCTGGCCCAGCAGAACCAGTTGCTGCGCGCGATGCAGCAGCTCTTCACCACGCTGGGCTTCACCGCAGAACGCCCGGAAGCGGCTGCCGTTGATGCAGCCGCAGACCGTGCCGAAGCGGGCCGTGCCCAATCAACGGTGGGCGAACGCAGTGGAACAGCCGATGGAGCAGGAGGTGGAGCGGCCGATCGCCCCTGAGACAGAGCGGCCATCCAGAAGCGGGCGTCTGGGTCGGATGAAGGTGTTTAGAGGCGAGGCATTGCGGTCGGATCAGGAGCGCCGCTACCTCAGCGCCTTGGGAAAGAGCGGGAAGCGGCTCGATTCACTTCAAGTTGCCCGCTCTGCCGTCACCGGGCCACCGCGATACGCCTCAAAGCCCGCTCAGCCCAGGGCGGCGGCCAGGGCGGCGCGCGCCTCATCGAGCGCCGCCGGCAGGGCGGCGCCGTCGCGGCCGCCGGCCTGGGCCAGGGC
>NZ_JAHLYO010000025.1:0-9686 GCF_025128015.1 Synechococcus sp. CS-1333 | reverse complement strand
GATCCTCTACTGCAACGACGTCCCCGACGGCGGCACCGAATTCCACTGGCAAGACCACCACGTGGAAGCCGTGAAAGGCACCCTGGCGATCTTCCCGGCAGGCATCTCCCACATCCACCGCGGCCGGGTGAGCCACGAGCAAACCAAAACCATCGCCACCGGCTGGATCAACGCTGGCCGGCGGGAGGATTACATCGCTCGGCTTGCGGCTGGCTGAGGGGCTGGACGATTGGACAGACCTCCTACCCACGTGTGAGCTCAACTGTGAGCATCCGATCAGCCAGTTTGGGTGGAGCAAACCAAGCAGGGACATGGCCAAGCACGGCAAATGGACGACGGCGAACAGGTGGTTAACGGATCCGCATAAGATCCCATCACGCATTCGCTTCAAAGAGCAGAACCTTTCCGCCGCAGCTGATTCAAAGATCAAGAGGCAGGAAATGCAAGGGTAGTTATACTGTCAATAATCAACAGCCAGGCGTGGATACCGGACCCGCCCATTCAGCGCCAGGCATCTTACTAATTAACAAATTCATGGCTACCACTCAGGGATCATTTGCCGCAGAATTCTTGGAGAATTATCTGAAGTTTGGACTGGGCTCCATGCCGAGAGCAGACATTGATGCCCTCGTCATGCATCTTCTTGACCGCTATGGGCTCGATGGGTCTCTACCAATGGCAACTCTCAGCAACCAAACAGTAAGCGAGCGTCTCCGTACGCCGGTCGCAAAAGTCAAGAGGCTCCGCTACGAAGCCGCGCTGAAGTTCGGCGGGCGCGTTGAGGATCAAGCCATGGGCCGCCTGCTAGCCGCCCTAGCGGTCGCCACCCTAGAGCCACAAGAAGAAAAGATTTGCTTGGTTATCGAAGATACGCTTGCGAAGAACTGGCTCCAAGGTCAACTGAAGCTTCATCAACAAATATTTGACCACTCCTTCAATACTGAGATCATCAAAGTCTCTGCCTTGGGTCTGTTTGTAGTCCTTGAAGCACTCTTTGACAAGAGGCAACTTGAGAAATTCAAGAAAGGCTACGAGGATTCCAAAAGATCCAAGAATGCGGCAGAGTGTATTCAACTCTTCAAGACATTAGCCAAGAGTTTTGCTGAAGGGGCCGCTAGCGCAGCCGGAGGTGGAGTCATGGCAGTTTTGAAGGTGCATTTGGGGCTGCCGTGATGCCTAACATCAAGATCCAGTGGCCTAGATCAGGTATATCATATGAATGCAAAGCTCCACTGCCCGCCGCTGATCGTGAGCGTTAGGGCTCAATACTTCAGGGATCTCCATGCACGATCAAGATATTCCATTAGCCGTTGTGGCAACACAGGTTGCACCACTGACAAAACCATCCAACTATCCTAAGCCGTTCGCTTCCCGAATGGCGGGTCGAGAGAAGCGTCCCCTCGGCGATTTGTTTGGTCTTTCAAACTTCGGGGTAAACCTGACGAAGCTTTTGCCCGGTGCTGGTTCAGCTTTGCGGCACGCCCATTCCAAGCAAGATGAGTTTATCTACATATTGCGTGGCCATCCCGTGCTAATTACAAATGCCGGAGAAACGCAACTCTCTCCTGGCATGTGTGCGGGGTTCAAAGCAGGCACAGGCAACGCGCACCAGTTGATTAACCGTACAAGTGAAGAAGTACATTACCTTGAGGTTGGCGACCGAAGCGCAGGAGATTCAGCCGTCTACCCTGACGATGACTTACAGGCATTTCTCGTCGACGGAAAATGGCAGTTTGCGCACAAAGACGACTCACCATATTGACGACTGCGTTAATCCGACAACCCGCAATTGGAGCTCACATGCAACACGTTTTAATCATTCATGAGGTCGAGGCTTATCCGGCATGGAAGCTTGTTTTTGACCAAGCAGCAGGCATTAGAAAACGCGCCGGAGAAATCAGCTACCAGTTGCTGCGATACGACAATGACGCAAACAGCATCGTCCACTTTTCTGAGTGGTCATCGCTGGAGAATGCTCGGAGATTCTTCGAATCTCCAGAGTTGGCGGAAATCAGAAAAGAGGCTGGCGTAAAAGCCCCAGACTTTATCTACTTGCAAGAGATAGAGCGTGGTGTGCTATAGCTCTAAAATGGCTCTCGAGAGGGATGCGCCCCTCAACTTTACGTTATCAACAAAGCAAGAACGATAACCGCCTACCTTTAGGCCCCCAAGCCCCTTGCCCCGCGCCGGCGGGCACTTACAGACGAGTTGAATTCGGGTCGCAACAGCGGACCGCACGATTGCGCTGGCGCATCAGCGCAAGCAAAGCATCCCAGCAGCCCATTGGCTGGCCATCCAGCCTCTTCCCTGTGTTCACCACCACCCTCAATATCATTCGCACGAGACCCCTGTTCAAGCTCCGAAATCAGCCAACTCCCCATCTGAGAGTCATCAGCTGCAGCCCAGCTCAAACCCATTCACCCAGCCGCGCGCCACAACCATCGGCAGCAACTCAGCGACATCCACGCGCCCCTGCCCATCCGCCGCCAGCGAGTTCCTGCCTGGCTCCAGCTCGCTGCAGAGTTTGCCAAAGGGCATTCGGGAAGCAAAACCCTGCAACAGGTGCCACGCTCCAGCGCCAGACCGCTCCATGCGCGTTTCCACGCCCTCCCTCCAGATGAGGAGCGTTGCGCCGCCCTGATCCAGATCGATCGGTTCTGACTCCGTCGCTTCCGGCTAATTGGCGGCCCAGATGCGATCCACCGGATAGGCCGACGCCAGCAGCGCACTGGCTTGAGGCAGCTGGAACACCAGGTGCTCCCACTGCTCTGGAGCCACACGGGAGAGGGCCGTCAGGTCAAGGCCGGTCTCATCGGGGGCATTGAGCACCCGGTTCCAGCAGGCGTGAAGGCCCGCAGAAAGGCCGGCAGCTCACCGCCGCAATCCCCCAGATCCGGTGAGCTGGAAGCGTGCTCGTTCACGTAGCGGGCGCCCCCGCAGCCCGCGCCCGCCGGTTGGCTCGCCGTCCTTTGAGAGCATGGACGGATCTCCCTGACCCCAGCTGTGACCGAGGCCTCCGCCGCCCCCAGCCCTGATGGCGCCGCTGCCGCCGAGGCCCTGCCCAAGACCTACGACCCGAGCGGCACGGAAGCCCGCTGGCAGGCGGCCTGGGAGGCGGCGGGCGCCTTTCACCCCGACCCCTACGCCCCCGGCGAGCCGTTTTCGGTGGTGATCCCGCCGCCGAACGTGACCGGCAGCCTGCACATGGGCCACGGCTTCGAGACGGCCCTGATCGACACGGTCGTGCGCTTTCAGCGCCTCCAGGGCAAGAACGTGCTGTGCCTGCCCGGCACCGACCACGCCTCGATCGCGGTGCAGTCGATCCTGGAGAAGCAGATCAAGGCGGAAGGCGGCAGCAAGGACGATTTGGGCCGCGACGCATTCCTTGAGCGCGCCTGGGCCTGGAAGGCCGAGAGCGGCGGCACGATCGTGGGCCAGCTGCGGCGGCTCGGCTATTCGGTGGATTGGCGGCGCGAGCGCTTCACGCTCGATCCCGGCCTCAACAAAGCCGTGGTGGAAGCCTTCGTGAGGCTGCACGAGCAGGGGCTGATCTACCGGGGCGAATACCTGGTGAACTGGTGCCCGGCCTCGGGATCGGCGGTGAGCGATCTGGAGGTGGAGATGAAGGAGCTCGACGGCCACCTCTGGCACTTCCGCTACCCGCTCAACGATGGCGCAGCAGTTGACGCCGCCGGCCTGGATCATCTGGTGGTGGCCACCACCCGTCCCGAAACCCTGCTGGGCGACACCGGCGTGGCCGTGCACCCCACCGACCCCCGCTACGCCGCCCTGGTGGGCCGCACGATCACCCTGCCGCTGGTGGGCCGTCAGATCCCGATCGTGGCTGATGAGCACGTGGATCCGGCCTTCGGCACCGGTTGCGTCAAGGTGACCCCTGCCCACGACCCCAACGACTTCGCGATCGGCGCCCGCCACGGCCTGCCGCTGATCACGGTGATGGCCAAGGACGGCTCGATGAACGCCGCCGCCGGCCGCTTCGCCGGGCTGGATCGCTTCGAGGCGCGCGCGGCGGTGGTGGCGGCGATGGAGGCGGAAGGGTTCCTGGTGAAGGTGGAGCCGCACCGCCACAGCGTGCCCTTCTCCGACCGGGGCAAGGTGCCGGTGGAGCCGCTGCTCTCCACCCAGTGGTTTGCGCGGGCCGAGCCGCTGGCCGCCCGCTGCCGCGCAGCGCTCGATCAGGGCGAACCCCGCTTCGTGCCGCAGCGCTGGGAGAAGGTCTACCGCGACTGGCTCACCGACATCCGCGACTGGTGCATCAGCCGCCAGCTCTGGTGGGGCCACCGCATTCCCGCCTGGTTCGTGGTGAGTGAAACCGGCGGCGTGATCAGCGACGCCACCCCGTATGTGGTGGCCCGCGACGCCGAGGAGGCCTTGGCCAAGGCGGAAGCGCAGTTCGGCGCCGCCAGCCAGGCGGCGGGCCGCGCGCTGCAGCTGGAGCAAGACCCCGACGTTCTCGACACCTGGTTCTCCAGCGGCCTCTGGCCCTTCTCCACCCTGGGCTGGCCCGATGCGAACGCCGCCGATCTGGCCACCTGGTATCCCACCAGCGTGCTGGTGACCGGCTTCGACATCATCTTTTTCTGGGTGGCGCGCATGACGATGCTGGCCGGCGCCTTCCTGCAGGACGACGGCGTGCCGGTGGGCGGCCGCGACACCTGGATCCCCTTCCGCGACGTGATGATTCACGGCCTGGTGCGGGATGAGAACAACCGCAAGATGAGCAAGAGCGCCGGCAACGGCATCGATCCGCTGCCGCTGATCGAGCGCTACGGCGCCGATGCCCTGCGCTTCGCCCTGGTGCGCGAAGTGGCCGGCGCCGGCCAGGACATCCGCCTCGACTACGACCGCGCCAGCGGCAACTCGGCCACGGTGGAAGGGGCGCGCAACTTCGCCAACAAGCTCTGGAACGCCACCCGCTTCGCCCTGATCAACCTGGGCGGCGAAACGCCCGCCAGCCTGGGGGAACCCGATCCGGCCGCGTTGACCCTGGCCGACCGCTGGATCCTGTCGCGGCTGGCGCGGGTGAACGGCGAAACGGCAGAGCGCTACGGCAGCTACGCCCTGGGCGAGGCCGCCAAGGGCCTCTACGAGTTCGCCTGGAACGAGGTGTGCGACTGGACGATCGAGCTGCTCAAGCGGCGGCTCAACCCCCGCCCCGCCGTTGAGGGCGAGCCGCTCAGCGCTGAGGTGCTGGCGGATCAGCGCGTGGCCCGCCAGGTGCTGGCCAAGGTGCTGAACGAGCTGCTGGTGCTGCTGCACCCACTCATGCCGCACCTGAGCGAGGAGCTCTGGCACGGGCTCACCGGCGCCCCTGAGGGCACCTTCCTGGCGCTGCAGGCCTGGCCGGCGCTGGACGCCGCCGCTCTCGACGCCGCCCTGGAAGCCCAGTTCGCCGAGCTGATCGAAGCGATCCGGGTGGTGCGCAACCTGCGCGCCGTGGCCGGGCTCAAGCCCTCACAGGCCGCGCCTGTGGTGTTCCTCACCGGCCGGCCTGAGCTGGCCGCCGTGCTGCGCGCCGGCAGCGGCGACATCACCGCCCTCACCCGGGCGGCCTCGGTGGAGGTGCGCGAAACCAGCACCAGCGCCCGCTGCCTGGCGGCAGTGAGCGGCGAGCTGCAGGTGCTGCTGCCGATCGAGGGCCTGGTGGATCTCGACGCCCTGCGCGGCCGGCTGGAGAAAGACATCGCCAAGGCCGAGAAGGAGATCAAGGGCCTGGCCGGCCGCCTGGCCAACCCCAACTTCGCGGGCAAGGCGCCGCCGGAGGTGGTGGCCGAATGCCAGGCCAACCTGGCCGAAGCCGAAGCCCAGGCGGCCCTGGCCCGGCAGCGACTGGCGGATCTTGGCGCCTGATGCACGTGCTAATGCCCTCATAAGCCGTCGTTAAAGAGCTGGGGCCGTGGCTGGCTGAGGGTTCTAGGGATCTCCTTGTCGATCACGTTCGTGTCTACCGCCGCGACCCGGTCCGAGTTCCCCTTCCTGGAGGATTCCGACTACTCCCAGCGCTCCTCCAGCCCGGAGCTTCCCTCCCTGACGCCATTCCCGACGCAGGAGGAGCCCAAGGTTCCCGCCGAGTCCCCGGCAGGGTTCGCCTCCTCCCGGCAGCCCCGCTTCAACGATGTGCAGGATGACGTCGGCGATGACGATCGCCTCAGCAGTAGCAGCAGTAGCAGCAGTAGCAGCAGCAGTAGTCGTGGTCGTGACGGCGAGCGTGGCGGGCGCGGCAGGCCCCCGGCACCGGCCGATCCCCTTCTGGCCAGCATCAACCTTTCGCCGACGCCTCCGGCCCCAGGCGCCGCACCAACTGAGCAGTTCCAGACCGAAATCTCCGCCTACGTGAGGCTGGGCGGCAAGCTCTTCCTGCTCTCCTCCGGTGGCGGCAGCACCCTGCAGGTCACCGATGCCAGCAACCCCCAGGCACCGGGCTTGCTCCAGCGGGTGTCCCTCGGCGCTTACATCAGCCAGTCGGTGGCGACCTACGACGACCTCGTGGCAGTCGCCCTCTCCCCCAACGACTACGCCACCAGTGCCGGCAAGGGGCTTGTGCGCTTCTACCGGATCGACAGATCCGGCAACCTCACCCTGGTGAAGGACGTGGAGGTGGGCTACCTGCCCGATGGCATCGCCTTCAGCAAGGACGGCAAGAAGCTGGTGATCGCCAACGAGGGTGAGCCGATCGCGAACTACGCGATTGACCGCCCCGGCAGCATCGGCATCATTGACATCAAGGGCAGGCCCGGCAAGGAGACCTTCAGCTACACGGACCTGAGCTTCGCCGGGTTGACCCTGCCCAGCGGGATCCGCATCTCCGGCCCAGCCGGCACCACCCAGGCCACCGACATCGAGCCCGAGTACGTCTCGATCCTGGGGAACACCGCCTACGTGACCCTGCAGGAGAACAACGGCGTCGCCAAGGTCAACCTCAGGACCAACACGATCGAGGCGATCTTCGCCCTCGGCAGCGTCGACTTCAGCACCCAGCTCGTTGACATCAGCGATCGGGACGGTCCCCCTCCCGCTGGCAGCAGCACCGGAACGCCCCTGATCAACCCCGTTCTCGGCAACACCGTGGTGGGCTTGAGGATGGCGGACGGCATCGCCGCCTTCAGCACCAGGGGCAAGGATTACTTCATCACCGCCAATGAGGGAGACGGCCGCGAGTACGGCACCGCCGGAACCCCGGGCTTCTACCTCGATGAAACCCGGCGCCTGGGTCGACTCAAGACTCTCAGTGAAGACACCACCGCTCCCTTCACCGCCTTCGGCAGCCGCAGCGTCAGCATCTTCGATGCCACCACCGGTGCCCTCGTCTGGGACAGCGGCAACACCCTGCAGACCATCGCCATCGCCGCCGGCGTCTACGACGACACCCGCAGCGACGACAAGGGCGTCGAGCCCGAAGGTGTCGTGGTCACGAAGCTGAACGGCCGCACCTACGCGATCGTCAGTGCCGAACGCGCCACCAGCAGCCTGCTGGCGGTGTTCGACATCACCGACCCAGCCCAGGCCAGCTTCGTCACCAGCAGAGTGCTGGCCGGCAGCGTGTCCCCCGAGGGCCTGCTCGTGATCGACGCGAAGGACAGCCCCACCAAGCGGGACCTGCTGGTGGTCTCCAACGAGGTGTCCAACACCTTGAACATCCTCGATCTCGGGGCCCTGATCGCCGCGCCCCCGGTGGCCGGCGCCGGCAGCTTCACCTCCACCATGCTCAAGGATGTGGCCGGTGGGGCGGAGCTGACGATCTCCAGCCTGATCACCAACGGCGAGTTCACCAACGGCACCGCGCCGGGCAGCAGCGTCTATGTGCCGCCGGGCATCTTCGATGGACAGGGCGCCTACAGCAATGGCGATGGCACCTACACCCTGCTCGTCAACCACGAACTCAGCGCCAGCGCGGGCTACGCCTACACCGTCGAAGGCCTGAACTCCTCCGTCACCGGTGCCCGCATCAGCCGCTTCATCGTTGACATTGATGCCGACGACAATGCCGCCAACGGCTTCCAGTCACGGATCCTCAGCGGTGGCCTCGCCTATGACAAGGTGATCGGCACCGATACCAACGGCTTCGATCGCTTCTGCTCCGCCAACCTGGTGGAGGCCAACAGCTTCGGCGCCGGCCGTGGTTTCGCTGATCGGATCTTCCTCACCGGTGAGGAGGTGTTCGGCGGTGGCGGCGGCGCCTTCTACGCCCTCGATACGGCCAGCAACGACCTCATTCAGGTGAATGCCTTCGGCAAGGGCACCTGGGAATCCGCCACCTTGATCGACACCGGCAACGCCAACACGGTCGCCGTGCTGCTCCTCGATGACGCCAAGGCTCCCCTGCGACTCTGGGTCGGCGAGAAGACGGCCGGCGGCTACCTGGAGCGCAACGGCCTGGCGGAAGCCAACGGCGCCCTCTACACCTTCGTGCCCACGGGCCTGGCGGAATCCGGTGTGGACGCCACCGCCGGTCCTGATTCGGATGACCTCAAGGCCCTGGCCCTTGGGGCTCCCCTGGCCGGCCGCTGGGTCAAGATCGAGAAGCCGGCGGGTAAGGCCAGCTACGCCGACCTCACCGATGCCGAGATCCGCACCCTGGCCACCGACCTCGGGGCCCTGCAGCTCAGCCGCATCGAGGACGGGGAGGTCAACCCCCTCAACGGACAGCAGGTGGCCTTCGTCTCCACGGGCACGAAGGACTTCAGCAGCGGCGACCTGTACGGCAACGTCTACACCCTGAGCTTCGCCGATGCCTTCAACGCCGATGGCCGCCTGGCCAGCAGCGGTTCCAGCAGCCTGCGGGTGATCTATGACGCCGATCGCCTCGCTGACCCCACAACGGGCCTGCGTAACCCCGACAACCTCACCTGGAGCGCCGATGGCTCCCTCTATGTGCAGGAGGACCGGGCCAACGGCGGTGGACTCGACATCGCTAACGGCAACTTCGGCACCCAGGAGGCCTCGATCTGGAAGCTGAACCCCAGCGGGCCTGTCGATCCGGTCACGGGCGTGCCCTCGGAGCGGTGGGCCCAGATCGACCGCACCGCCGTCCCCACGGCCTACGGCCAGAGCCAACCCGGTGTGGTCACAGACCCCAGCAGCAGCGGTGTCGGCAACTGGGAATCCTCGGGGATCATCGATGCCTCGTCGATCTACGGCGCCGCACCCGGCAGTGTCTTCCTGGCCAACGTCCAGGCCCACAGCCTGGGCGGAGGCAACATCAACGGTTCCGGCTACCTGGTGGAAGGGGGCCAGATCGATCTGATCGTCCAGACCGCTCCGGTGATCTGATCCCATCGGCCCGTCGCGAGCCCAGCCCTCGGCCCCTCCTGTGAGGGGCCTTTTTTTTCAGGGGCCCAAAGCGGGCCACCACAGCCCGCCGACTATCCAGTTCGCGGCCACTGGGGCCGCGGCCAGGGATGCCAGCCCAGATCCGCCCGGGGAAGGCGAAGCCCAGGCGGGCCTGGCTCGGGAGCGGCTGGCCGATCTGGCGGGATGAGCTGGGGTGAGGCTTGGCTGGGCTTCGCTCAGAGCAAGCGGCGCTGGCTCAGATCCAGCGGCGCTTCCGGAAATACAGGAGCAGCAGCACACCGGTCGACACCATCACCGCCCAGACCACGAAATAGCCCTCTTTCCACTTGAGCTCGGGCATGTGCTCGAAGTTCATGCCGTACACACCAGCAAGG
>NZ_JAHLYO010000024.1:0-44949 GCF_025128015.1 Synechococcus sp. CS-1333 | reverse complement strand
CGCTGCTGAGGATCCTGAATTCGAAACCTTCTACACGAAGAACATTCTTCTGAATGAAGGTCTGCGTGCCTGGATGGCACCGGCTGACCAGCCGCATGAAAACTTCGTCTTCCCTGAAGAGGTTCTGCCCCGTGGTAACGCCCTCTGAGCCCTAAGTCAATCAGGCAGTTCCAGAGGATCAATTCAAATTTGGCGTCCTTCGGGGCGCCTTTTTTGTTGGGTCCCCAACTGTTGCCGATCTCTCAGGTTTTCTTCTAAGATCAATGGGTTGTGTCAGCAGTGCCGTGGGGCGAGGCTTCGGAGTTTTCTCCCTTGTTTCGCTCCGAAGGCGTCACCGGCTGGCGTTATCCCCCAAGGGAGGAGGTGCTTGTGAGCCAAAGTTCCATGTGCAAGGGTCTGTTGATCGCGGAGAATGCCGTCTGATGCCAGGCAGCTTGATCTGAGTTCATTCGGTTCCGCGCCAGAGCGGACCCGACGATGCCCCCATTCAGCAATCGGCTGAATGGGGGCATCGTTCATTCTGGAGACAGGTTATTGATTGAAGAGCAGTCTTTCTATGGAGAAAGACTGTTCATTTTCGAGCGGGTTCTTTGTTCAAGGGAATTCACTTTTTGGATTCCCGCTCCAGCTTGAATGATCCCACCAGGCGAGCAAGGCGCTCCTGGGCATCGGCATGATCCACCGCGCCTCTGGCCATTAACACGATGCCCCCATCAACATCGACAACCCCATAGCTGGGCGAAAGATCGGGGATCATTTCAAGGATGCGCCCCAGCTCTTTGCGATCACCATCAGACACCCTGAGATTCCTGTTGAGCATCTCAAGATCTGCAGCAATCCAGTCAACCTCCTTGGGCTTCCCTTGCCTGTCGAGATAGCGCCAACTGCGGGGAAAACGCACCAGCACCTCCCGCTCAGCAAGCAAAGGAACCAGCGGGGTGGTGGCTGAAACGGTTGCCGTTGGAGGGATCTGCTGGAGTACGCGCCGGGCCGCCTGGCCATGGGCCCAGAGCTGGGCTGGGTTGGAGTAAATCCAGGGCTGCACGCTGTCGGGAATGACGAACGAGAGGCTGCGATTGGGGTTGCTGCTGATCGTCAGCAGGATCGAAAGCCCGATTGCCCCGATCCAAACGGCACGAAACTTCGGTCGACGGAAGGTGTCCTGATGGTGCTCCCACCAGAGCACGGCCCCTGCAAACAAGCCCGGGACCACCAGCAGCGCGTAGCGCACATTGATGGCCAGTGGTGGTGGCTTCCCGTCTGCCAGCAGCAAACCTAGAAATGGCAACCCCATCAGCAGCCAGCTGTCCAGGGAGATCACGGGAATGAACAGCAGCGGCAGACTCTGGGCGAGCAGGTAGCGAAGCGTGTGCCCAGGTTCGCTGAACAGTTCCTTGATCAGCGCCATTGGCGTTGAAAGGATCCTTCCCGCCACCTCCAGGCTGCTGGCGCGATCCTGATCACCGAGGAAGTGGCCGAAGTTCTCCACCATGAACCGGCGTGAATTGTCTTCGCTGAACAGAGGCATCAACACATTGGTGACGATCAGGACCCAGCTGACCCCCACCCCACCAATCAGGATCGCCAAAGGCCACTCTTCCCTGCGTCGTCGCAGCAGCATCCACAGACTCACCCCCACCAGCAGCACGCCGGTGTCCTCCCGGATCAACGGAATCAGCAGGGTGCAGAGCGCCACCAGCCACCAGCTCCGTCGCCGCAATCCCCAGATCAGCAGAAAAAAGGCCAGGGGCAACTGGCAGAGATCCGTGAAGTTGCCCCAGGTGGGGCCGAGTACGGCATTGGCTCCGAAAAAGGAGCAGGCCAGCAGAGCGGCCAGCCGATCGTTGTTGCTCCCCAGGATCTCGAGGGCAAACCGATGCAGCGCCAGACCTGCCGCCGTCATCAGCCCCACCTGAACCAGGGGCAAGGCTGCCGCTCCCAGCAGACCCACCAAGGGAGCCCAGAGCAGCAGCACCGGGGTGAAGTGTTGCCCCAGGCGGTGATAGCCCAGGCCAGGCAACTGGCCGTCGTGGACCACGCTGGCAGAAAGCTGGGAGGAGAGGGTGCTCTCGAAGGGGTGGCCCCGCAGGCTGTTCCAGAGCACCTGCAGAAAGATGCCCTGGTCGTAGGAAGCGGCGAGAACCTGGAGGCGCCATGCCTGCAGAGCCAGGCCAACCACGGCAAAAAGCACGGCGGCAGCCAGAACCGCGCGGCTCCAGGAGCGTCGTTCAGGGGCGAGGGTCATCGGATTGAGACGCGAGTGTGCAGCGCCAGAGGCGCCAGTCCTGCTCGCCCAGCCCGCTCAGGCGGCAGCGGACGCCGGGCTGGAGAAGCATGGGCGGAGGGGGGGCGGAGGCTTTCTCAATGAACAGGAACGGGCTCGGAGAACCGGGGCTTGCCCGGGACGGCAACCGTTCGATTGGCCGTTGGGCATACCAGCTCAGGCTTGGACGTCGCCCGGATTGTCCGGCCATGTAGATCGGCATCGGGCGATGGTCCGGCTCGGTCGCCGCACCCCTGACCAGGCTGGCCACGGGGCGAACGTCGTCATATTCGTTCAACTCCCAGTTCCAGAGGGAACTATGGAAGAGCAGCAGCAGGGAGAGGCACCAGCCCGCGAGCAGCAGGACCAGGCCGCGGCGGCGCTGCCGTTCGGCCGGGCGCAGCAGCAGCAGCCCTCCCCCCAGCAGCCCCACGCCCGCCGGCAGAACAAGAAGACTGATCCCACTCGGCAGTCCGGTCCGGGCTGTTGCGGCCGCCAGGGCCAGCAGGATCAGGCCGCCACCCAGCCAGGACCACAGGATTGGAACGAGCTGGAGAGGCGGACGGGTCTCCCGAGCCTGCAGCATCTGCGCCAGCAGCGGCCCGCAGAGCAGGGCGAACGGCAGCCAGAGCGGGTGGCTGTACCAGGGGAGCTGGGTGCGCAGCGGCAGGATCGACCCGGCGATCACCAGCTGCAGCACCAGGCACCAGCGCCCCCAGCTGCGGTGGCGCTGCCGCCAGGCGATCACCACCGCCAGGGGCCAGAGCGGCAGCCAGGGCCAGCCACCTTCCAGCACCTCGATCACCGGCACCCGCCAGCCCAGCTGGCTGCCTTCGCCCGCATCCAGCAGCACCCGCGTCACCCCGTCGCCGCCCCAGAGCCAGAGCGCATCGCTGCCGCGCCTGAGTGCATGCCAGCCGTGCCAGGCCAGCCCGGGCAGCAGGCCCACGCCAAGGGCCGCCAGCAGCGGCGCCAGCGAACGGCGCGGCCGCTCCGGATCGAGCACCAGGGCGGCCAGGCCGGCGGCCAGCACCGGCAACAGGATCGGGGCCTTCAACATCAGCAGCGCACTGCCCGCCAGGCCGGCGACCAGCCCCCAGCGCCAACCCGCTCCAGTGCGGCCGGAACGGCTGAGCAACAGTGCCCACCAGAGCAGCCCCATGGCGGTGAGCTGCGCGCCGTCCAGCATCGCCAGCCGCCCGTGGCGCGCCACCGGCAGCAGGGTGAGCAGGATCGCCGCGGTCGCCAGGGCGGCGCGGTTGTCGCCTGGCCGCAGTTGAAGCTGCACCAGGGCCCCCACCGGCACCACCAGGGAGGAAAGCACTGCCGGCACCAGCCGCACCACCCATTCCGGCGGTAGCGCCTCCGCCGGCGCCTGGCTGAGCTGGCGCCAGACGGCGATGGCGGCAGCGATCAGCACATGCAGCCCGGGCGGCTTGTTGAGGTAGGGGCTGCCCCAGATCGTGGGCAGCCAGCCTTCCGGCAGCCCCCTGTTGGCGATCTCCAGCGACACCCGCGCCACGATCCCCTCATCCCAGTCGCGCAGGGGCAGGTTGCCCAGACCCACGACAGCCAGCACCACGGCGGCCAGCCAGAGCAGCAGCAGGCCCCGCCAGGGAATGGCGCGGGGCGGGGTCTGGGGGTGCAGGGCGGTCATGGGCTCAGCCTGCCGGCCGCTCGGCCCCGGGAGCCAGCGGAATCACGAAACCGGGCCCGCTCTGGCAGCCCGGTGGCTGGTCGCAGACCCAGCGTTTCAAGCGCGTTTTGGCCTCGCCTTCGGGGAAGGGCGCATAGCTTTCGATCACCGCATAACTGCCGGCCAGGGCATCGGCGCCGTCGGCTCGCCAGGCCGCCGCATCACGCCGCATCAGCCGCTTGGGACTCACAAGCCATCCCTTGCGGTTGGCGAGATAAAGAACAGTGGGGTCGGAACCGCTCATCACCACGACTCTGGCCCCGGGCGGTGTGCGCGCCTGGATCTGCTGCGCCAGCTCCCACACCGGGGATCCGGCCACCCGCTCCCGACTCCAGTAATCCACAGCCAGCACCGTGAGGCTCACCACGACCAGCAGCGTGAGCAGTGCCCAGGCCCCCTGCCGCCCCCAGACATCGGCCTGGCGCCGCAGCCGCACCCAGCCCAGGCCCATCAGTGGGCAGGCGAACAGCATCAGCGGCAGTTGGTAATACTCATGCACCACGCTGGATTCAGGCGCCAGAGCTCCGGCCAGCAGCACGGCCACCAGCCCCACCGGCAGCACGTGCGCCTGTGGCCCCGGCAGGGCGTCGGGGGGGGCAGCGGCGCCTCGATTGGCAGCGGCGTCGCCATTCCCGCGCGGCAGCAGGCCGAGCACCAGCAACGGCACCCCCAGCACCGCCAGGTTGCGCACGGCCACCCTCAGGCCAAGGCCGAGCCAGTAGCCAGGCGCGAACAGGTCGGCCCAGCTGTAACGGTTGGCCTCGCCGCCCCAGAAGCCGAAGCTGAGGCCGCTGGCCTGCCCCAGTTTGTGGGCATGCCAGTACCAGGCCGCCGTCACCACCACCGCCGACAGGGCAAACACCCAGCTGCCTGATCGCCGGAGGATCCTCCACTGGTGGGCCTGGCCCCATAGCCATAGCAACGGCAGGCCCAGCCATACGAACGGCAGAACTTTGATCAGACAGGCGGCGGTGAAGGCCAGCCAGGAGATTCCCAGGGCTGCCAGCCTGCCGGTGCGCAGCCAGGCCAGAAAGCGCTCCAGGGCCAGAGCCGCCAGCAGCATCAGCGCCGCCTCCGGCTGCACCGTGCGCCCGTAGAACACCGAAATCGGCAGCACCGCATAGAACAGCCCGCCCCACCAGCCGGCCCGCTCCCCCACCAGCTGGCGGCCGATCCGCACCACCAGCACGATCGTGAGCAGGCTGCAGAGCACGGAGAGGCCCCGCGCCAGCCACTCCTGCACCCCGAACAGGCGGTAGAGCAGAGCAACGCTGTAGGGATACAAGGGAAATTCCGCTTCCACCACGCCGCTGCCGGCGCCGCCCCAGTCGATCTGGGGCGTGAGCAGGTTCATGCCCTGCTCGGCGAAGTTGCGAGCCATCGCCGCCGTGTCCGCCTGCCTCCAGCTGTGGATCCCGAGGACCGGGGCCTGGATCTGGATCAGCCGCAACCCGGCACCCACCAGCAGGGGAAGCCACAACGGCAGGGCCGCGCCGGGCTTGGAAGGGGAAGCTGGCGCCGCAGGGGCCATCAGCAGAGTTCTGGCGTGGGCAGGAGGCTACCGGCCCTCTTTGGCGCCGGCCTCGATGCGCGCCTCCACCGAGGCGATCGCCGCCTCGACGGCGGCGCGGGTGCCAGGGATGCGGCGCAGATCGCCGCCGAGGACGCCGGCCACATGGATCAGCCCGTCCAGCACCGGTTCGTCGTGGTGCAGGCGCGCCGCCTCGGCCACCGCCGCCGCCTGCCAGGGGCGCCAATCGGCCAGCAGCACCACGGAGCGGTAGGCGCTCGGCCATGGGTTGGCCGGTTCCACCGCCTCCAGCTGTTTGAACCAGCCTTCCGCCGCGGCCGGCCGGTTGAGCAGCACGTCCAGCAGCGCCAGTGCCCAGAGCGCCTCGCGGTCGTTGGGGTTGGCGCTGAGGCGGGCCTCCGCCCAGCGGCGCACACGTGCTTGGTAAAGGAAATGCCCGTCCAGCTGGTGTTCCGGTCCGATCGCGTCGAACACGGCACCCAGGCCGGCCGGGCCCTGCTCCAGGCCGCGGGCGAGTGTGATGAAGCGGCGATCGAACGGCACGGCCGCGGGCGCAGCGGCGCGACGTTGCCAGAGTTCGAGCTGGCGGCCCTTGGTCCACGGCCAGCTGCCCACGCGCTCGAAGCGGCCATCGCTGCGCACGCTGCGGCTCAGCTGCCTGGATTCCTTGCGCTTCGTGCCCTGGTCGCCGCTGGCCAGCAGTAGCCATTGGGCCTGCTGCAGCACCAGGGCATGCTCCCGTTTCTGCTTCCCGCTTTCCCGCCCGAGGATCTGCCCGCCCCCCAGGCGTCCGAAGGTGCTCACGTTGTGCTGGTTGACCTCAGCGGTGCTGGGGATCACAAGCACGGTGGTGGGAGCTGTGCCCACGCGTTGACGCACCGCCTCGATCGCCTCAGGCACCGGGGACTCCGCGCGCCGCTCCAGCTCGCCGACACGCTCTGAGGCGGTGGTGGCACCCGTTCCCAGCAGGCCCACCCCCAGCAGCACGGCCCCCAGCCAGGGTCCGAAGCGGGCACGGGCCGCCTGCAGCAGCACCCACCAACCCCGTGCCAGCAGCAGCACCAGCAGCGGCAGCACCGGCGCGATGTAACGCGGATCCTTGTTCGGGCTGAGGCTGGTGACCAACCAGCCGGCGAGGGCGCAACCCAGCAGCCACCCCCAGCCGGAGCCCGTGCCACCGGATTCCGTAGGCGGCCCTGAGTCCTGATCGGGCGGCTCAGCAGCAGCACCAGTAGCAGCATCAGCACGGCGTCTGCGCTGACAAAGGGACAGTGCCCCTCCGGCTGCACCGACAGCGAGCATCGGCGCACCGAGCTGGGCCGGGAAGAGCCTGGGATACCAGAAGAGGCTGGCCAGGCTCAGGGGCGATGGATCCCCTTCGGCGGCGCCCGATTCGATCACCGCCCGGTTGGTCCCGCCGAGGGTGGTGATCCAGTTGTGCTTCAGCCAGGGCAGGGCCACGGTCAGCACCAGGGCCAGGGCGGCCAGGGTCTGCAGGCGGCGCTGCGGCTGGCCCAGCCCGGCGCCCGCCGCCCACAGGCATGGCAGCAGCAGCACCAGCAGGGCGCTCTGCTTCACCAGCACCGCAGTGGCTACCGCCGCTGCCGCCACCAGCGCCTGGCTCCAGCGTCCGCCCCTCGGGGCGGGGGCGTACCAGCACCCCAGCCGCCAGAGGGCAAGCATGGCGGTGGCGGTGAGTGGAAGGTCGAGGGTGAAATCCACCCGCAGCGCTGCCAGGGCCGGCGCCAGGCACATGAGCGCGGTGGCCAGCAGGCCGAAGCGCGGCCCGCCCAGCTGCCGGCCCCAGCACGCCACCACCACCAGCAACAGCAGCTGCCAGATAGCAAGCGCCCAGCTGGCCTGATCGGGGCTGTCGCCGCTGAAGGCCATCACGCTGCCATTGACCAGGCTGGCCAGCGGGGGAATCTTCGGGGAGAGATCGAGCAGGGCGCTCCACCCTTGCCAGCCGCCGCCGGCCAGCAGTCCCAGGGCCCGGCCATGGTCCACGGCGCTGTTGAGGTATTCGGCCTGATCCCAGGCAGGAAGCCGCTGGTCGAGCTGCAGCCAGAGCCGGTCGGCGAAGGTGGCCGCCAGCCAGATCAGGCCCAGACCCAGCCACCACGGCCAGGGGCGAGACGAACGGGAAGCCAGGGTCTTCGGGCCGGGCCCCTCACTCTGGACCGGCCGCTGCTCGCCCGATGGCGGCCTGGCAAGCCATGGCGCTCACTGTCCATTGTCATTTCTGTCACATCCGGCCTGGTGGCTGCTTGAACTGCCGTGAAGATGTGGTCGGCGCATTGCGCCCCTTTTGTGTGAGGACACAATGAAACTGTTCCAGCAACTGCTGCTGGCACCTGCCGCTCTGGGGCTTCTCTCCCCGATGGCCGTGTCTGCTGCAGAGCTCAACCTCGACGGCGTCAACCAGTACGCCTCTGAGGAGCAAGTCACCAGCATCAACCAGTTCTCCGACGTTCAGCCCACTGAGTGGGCCTACCAGGCGCTCTCGAACCTGATCGAGCGCTACGGCTGCGTCGCTGGCTATCCCGACGGCACCTTCCGCGGCAAGAAAGCCCTCAGCCGCTGGGAAGCCGCTGCTCTGCTCAACGCCTGCCTCGACCGCATCACCGAGGTGACCGACGAGCTGCGCCGCCTGCTCAAGGAATTCGAAGCTGAACTGGCCGTGCTCAAGGGCCGGGTTGATGGCCTCGAAGCCAAAGTGGGCGAGCTGGAAGCCAGCCAGTTCTCCACCACCACCAAGCTGAACGGTAAGGCCACCTTCGTCGTCGGCGCCAACTCCTACAGCGGCTCCAACAACGGTCTTGTTGACTCAGCCCGCGCTCTGCAAGGCGCCACGGCCTTCAACTACGACATCCAGCTCAACTTCGATACCAGCTTCACCGGCAAGGATCTGCTGCGCACCCGCCTGCGCGCCGGCAACTTTGCTGATGGCCCTTGGTTTGGCGGCCCGGTTGTCGGTCTGAACGCCCTTGAGGCTGGTTTTGAAGAGAACTGCGGCTCCGGCGCTGACTGCGGCGACGTGGTCGCGATCAACCGCCTCTTCTACCAATTCCCCATCGGCACCGGCTTCACCGCCACCGTTGGTGGCCGTGTCCGTCAGGACGACATGCTGGCCGTCTGGCCCAGCGTGTACCCCGCTGACACCGTTCTCGACATCTTCACCTACGCCGGTGCTCCCGGTGCCTACAGCCTGAACCTGGGTGCAGGTGCCGGTCTGTGGTGGAAGAGCGGTGGCTGGACCATCAGCGCCAACTACGTCTCTGCCAACGGTGACTCGGGCAACCCGAGCGAAGGTGGCATCGGCACCTCTGGCGCGGCCCAAACGGGTACTGCCCAGATTGCTTACACCCAGCCCAACTGGGGCCTGGCTGTGGCCTACGTCTACACCACGCCTGAGGGTGGTCAGGCTGGCCTCTACAGCGGCAATGGCACCCCTCTGGCCGTCACCGGCTTCGGGCTCTCCACCTCGGTGAGCTCGGTGGGCATCAGCGGTTACTGGCAGCCCTCCAACTCCGGCTGGATCCCCTCGATCAGCGCCGGTTGGGGCATCAACGGCCACAGCGCTGACTCTGCTTCCGCTGGTTCTCTCGAGAGTGTGATCGACGGTGCTCAGACTCAGTCTTGGTACGTCGGTCTTCAGTGGAGCGATGTGTTCATCAAGGGCAACTCCCTCGGCATGGCCGTTGGTCAGCCCACCTTCCTCACGAAGTCGGGCGACGACGACACCCTTTCACCCAATGACGGCAACTATGCCTGGGAGTGGTGGTACAAGTTCCAGGTCACCGATAACATCAGCGTGACTCCTGCGATCTACTACCTGAGCGCTCCTCTCGGCCAAGATCAGAAGTTCAACAACGAATCGTTCAGCAACTTCGGCGGTATCGTCAAGACCACCTTCAAGTTCTGATTCTGCCTTCCTTCACTTGAATCCTCTCCTCTGAGCCCCTCACACATTGCTCAGGCGACTACGTCGATTCAAGTGAACCTTGACGAAGCATTCAGTTCTTTCGCCCCGCCATCTGGTGGGGCTTTTTGTTGGCTGGATTCCAGACTGGGCCCCACTTCAGGGGAGGCATGGAATGTCGCCTGGGATACATGCTCGGGTAGCTCAAGCCGGGCTATCCGCGTTGTTATTTCATACAATTTGCAGGCTTCACTACAGAAGCATCCCCTCAATTGGTGTGAGGACTCTCATGAATCGCATTCAGCACTTGTTGCTGGCTCCTGCCGCTCTTGGCCTGCTCGCCCCCGTGGCGGCTTCGGCCTCAGAACTGAACATGGATGGCGTCAATCGCTATGCCAATGTCAAGGAACAAGTCACCAGCATCAATCAGTTTTCTGATGTTCAGCCCACCGAGTGGGCCTATCAGGCGCTCTCGAACCTGATCGAGCGCTACGGCTGCGTCGCTGGCTATCCCGACGGCACCTTCCGCGGCAAGCAGGCCCTCAGCCGCTGGGAAGCCGCCGCTCTGCTCAACGCCTGCCTCGATCGCATCACCGAGGTGACCGACGAGCTGCGCCGCCTGCTCAAGGAATTCGAAGCCGAACTGGCCGTGCTCAAGGGCCGGGTGGATGGCCTCGAAGCCAAGGTGGGTGAGCTGGAAGCTACCCAGTTCTCCACCACCACCAAGCTCCAGGGTCAAGCCACCTTCGTGCTGGGTGCTGTCAACGCCGGTGGCAACAGCACGAGTGGGCGCTTCAGGACATCCTCAATCACCAGTGGCAATGACAGCGAGAACTACAACGCTCGCTTCGGTGCCACCACCTTCAACTATGACGTTCGCCTGAACTTCATCACCAGCTTCACGGGGAAAGATCAGCTCTATACCCGCCTGCGCTCCGGCAACTTCAACAACGCCTTTAATGGCAACGGTGTCAACCTCACCGCTCTGGACATCGCCAGCAACGGCTTTGGCCAGACGAGCTGCACCGGCAACCGGAACTGCTCTGATGTGGTTGGCATCGACCGTCTCTGGTATCGCTTCCCTGTTGGTCGCGACGTAGCGATCACCGTTGGTCCCAAGGCCCGGAACACCGAAATGCTGGCGGTCACTCCGTCGGTGTACGGCAAGGGCGACAAGATCCTTGATCTCTTCACCCTCCACGGCGCTCCCGGCGTCTACAACAAGGCCACTGGTGCCGCTGCAGGTATCACCTGGCGGCAGAACGTTCCCAAGGGCAAAGGCCGCTTCAGCGCCGGCGCCAGCTATGTGGCGCAGCAGGGAGATTCGGGCACTTCGTTCGATGGCAACCCCTTCAGCTGCTCCAGCGATGAAGGTGGCATCGGCACCGATTGCGCCCGCGGCAACTTCCTCGCCCAGCTGAACTACACCACCCCACAGTGGAACATCTCAGCGGCCTACCGCTACGGCCAAGCGGCCACCAACTTCCGTCGCGGCACCAACTTCGCCGCTTCCAACAGCTGGTTCCTGGCCAACGGTGATTCCAACAGCGTGGCAGTCAACGCCTATTGGCAGCCCAAGAAGAGCGGTTTCATCCCCTCCATCAGCATTGGTTGGGGTCTCAACAGCCTCTCCGGCAACGAGACCCAAGCCAGCGGCGTTGAGTTCGCTTCCCCCTTCGTGAGCGAGTCGCAAAGCTGGTTCGTCGGCCTGGAATGGTCTGATGTGTTCGCCAAGGGCAACGCCGCCGGTATGGCCGTGGGCCAGCCGGTGTTCGCCACCCAGCTGAAGTCCGGCACCACCAAGGGCCTTGAAACCACCCCGAACGACGGCAACTACGTCTGGGAATGGTGGTACAAGTTCCAGGTGACCGACAACATCTCCGTCACCCCGGCGATCTTCTACCTCAGCCGCCCGCTCGGCCAGCAAACCGGCGCCGACCAGACCTTCAACGTGTTCGGCGGCCTCGTGCAGACCACCTTCCGTTTCTGAAGACCGGCACTCGGTTCAACCTGCCCTCACACACCACCTCACGGCCTCCCGGAAACGGGGGGCCTTTTTTCGCGTTTCCGCCCTCGGCGTGGAGATGATGGCTCCGCTACCGGGCTGTTGGATGGCCGCTTCCCCCACCTCCGCTAACCCTTATGCCGTGCTCGGCGTTGGCGTTCAGGCCAGCGCGGCGGAGATCAAGGCGGCTTATCGCCAGTTGGTGAAGCAGCACCATCCCGATGCGGGAGGCGATGCGGCCACGATCGTGGCGCTCAATGCCGCCTGGGAGGTGCTGGGAGACCATGAGCGTCGCCGGCTTTACGACAGCACTCACAGCCCGGCCCTCGGGGATGGAGGGCCGCCGCCAGCGCGAGGTGCGCGTGTGCAGACCCCAGCCGCAGGCAGCAGGGGCGCGGCCCGTGACGGGGAGTTGCTGGTGTGGCTGCAACGGGTGTATGCGCCGATCGATCGTCTGCTGGGGCAGGTGATCCTGGCCTTCCCGGCTGAGCTGCGCGCCCTCGCGGCCGATCCCTACGACGACGTGCTGATGGAGGCGTTCTGCGCCTTCCTGGAGCAAAGCAAGGCCAAGCTCGACAGAGTACAGACGCTCTACAGGTCCATGGCCTGCCCGTCGGCGGCCAAGGGTTTTGGCCTCAGCCTCTACCACTGCCTGAGCCAGGTGGAAGATGCCTTGGCGGAACTGGAGCGCTACACGCTCGGCTACGTGGACAGCTACCTCCACGACGGTCGCGAGATGCTACGGGAGGCCAAGCAACGTCGCTCCCTCATGAAGGAGGAGCGGCGCCGGCTGGATCTCTGAACCGGCTGGATCTCTGAAACGGTTCAGCAGGCTTCGAGCTGATCGAGCCGCAGCCACACGTCGGGAACAGGCAGGCGCCAGCGCAGTTGGGCGTAATCGCCTTTCACGGCGAGCACTTCGCCGGGACCCTCGAACAGGTAGGCCGGTGGCTGGGGATCGCTGGCCGCCGCTTCCAGGCTGCTGGCATAGCGCGCCGCGCTCACCTTGACCAGGCTGCCTTTCTTGATCGGTGCGGGCTTCGTCGGTGCGGGTGCAGTGTCAGCCATCACGACAGTGATCGATGCGCGCAGGTTAGTGCCCCTCTTCGGTCGCCTTTGCCACCGGTGCCAGCCCTACCGTTGATCAACGTGCGTCCTCCCTGCTGTGCGGCTGTTTCTGCTCGGATGTACCGGCTTCATCGGTCGTGAACTGGTGCCCCTGCTGCAGCGGGAAGGGCACAGCTGCACGCTGCTCAGCCGTCAGCCGGCCAGCTCTTGCGCCAGTGGCCTAGGGCCTCCGGATGTGGCCCGGCTGCAGGGGGATCCTGCTGAGCCGGCCACCTGGAGGCGCCCCGAAGTAATCGAGGCTCTGGCGGTTGCCGAAGGGGTGGTGAACCTGGCCGGTGAGCCGATCGCCGACCACCGCTGGACGCCACAACACCGCCAGCGTCTGCTCGACAGCAGGCTGGTGACCACCACAGAGCTGGTTGAGGCCATGGGCCATCTGGGCACCCCGCCCCGCGTGCTGGTGAACGGTTCAGCCGTGGGCTACTACGGCAGCAGCCCGAGCGGAAGTTTCACCGAAGCCTCACCACCGGCGGCTGATTTCCTCGGCCAGCTCTGCGCCCAGTGGGAGGCAGCGGCTGATCGAGCCGCAGTGGGCATCCGCGTGGTGAAGCTGCGCATCGGCATCGTGCTCGGCGCTGACGGCGGCGCCCTCGGCAAGATGCTGCCGGTGTTCCGCACCGGCTTCGGGGGGCCCGTGGGTTCGGGCCGCCAATGGATGAGCTGGATCGAGCGCACCGACCTCTGCCGGTTGATCGCCGCCGCCCTGGTGGACCCGGCCTATGTGGGGGCTTACAACGCCGTGGCGCCCACGCCGGTGACCATGCAGTCCTTCGCCACCAGCCTCGGGGACGTGCTGGGTCGCCCGAGCCTGCTGCCGGTGCCGGCCCCGGTTCTGCAGCTCATGCTCGGCGATGGCGCCAAGGTGGTGCTGGAGGGCCAGCATGTGGTGCCCGAACGCCTGCAGCAGCAGGGATTCAGCTTCCACTATCCGGATGTTGCCGCTGCGCTCGCCGCTGCCACCAGCCCAGGATCCCGCTGAGCACGGCCGCCGCCATCAGCAGCCCGATCGCCGGGGTGAACAGGGGCTCCCACAGCTGCTGAAACAGCTTCAGGGGGGCGTCGACGCTGCGGCTGTGCAGGGCGATCGCCAGGCCGAACCACACCGCTCCGGCGATCACCAGAAACACATTGGCCACCAGGAGGCTGTCGAGCCAGCCCTTCAGGCGAACGCTCAGGGATTGCGGCTCAGACATCGCTTAACACCGCATGGATCTCTCGGGCCATCCTGGCAGCGCCCCCGGGACCCCCGATACGTTCGTGGCCATTGCGGCGACAGCGTTCTGAAAAGGCAGGATCCGCAAGGGCGGAGAGCAGGCCGGTGGCCAGTTCCGCCGTGCCGGCCAGGCTGTCTTCCGAACCGGGCTCGCCATCGCTGCAGGCCAGTGACGAGCCCAGCAGCCGGCGTTGCGCCTCGGCGAAGCTGACCGTGAATTGCGGTCCGTGGCCCACCAGCTGCAGCACCGGTTTGCCCAGACCCACGGCCTGTTCGGCTGCCGTGCCTGTCATCGAGAGCAGCAGATCGCTCTGCTGAACCACCGCCGCGAAGCCCCCCCACACCAGGTGCAGCACGAGCGGGCCCCGTTCCAGCCGATCGCCCTGCAGGGTCCACCCCAGCGGGGCGGCGCAGCGGCCCACCAGCTCCCGGTGAAGATCCTTCACCAGCGCCGCCACCAGCTCCAGCCGCTGCTGTTGCTGCCAGGACGGCGGCAGCCGCACCAGCACCTTCAACATGAGCTCCAGATTGCGCAGCGCTTCCGGCAGCCGGCTTCCAGGTAGAAGCCCCAGCAGCCTGGCCCCGGGGCTGCAGTGCGGCTCCAACGGCTGCAGCGGGGGCGCCGGCTCCCGCGCCCGGTCCAGGAATGGATTGCCAAGAAAGTGCACCGGGCGGCCCAGCTGGGCCGTGAGGTCAGTGGCGGTGAGGCTGTCGCGGCTGTACACCCGCTGGAAGCGGCCGCTGCGCATGCACCAGCCGCAGGGCCAAGGCAGGCGCAGACGCCCTTCGTAATGGCTGGAGTAGGCCACCAGATAGGTGACCACCGGCCGGCAGCTCAGCCAGGCTGCCACCACCGGCAGCACATCGCCGATCACCACGACCAGATCGAAGTGCCGCGCCTGGCAGAGGAAAAGGGCAAGGCGCCTGAGCACGTAGCTCACCTGCCCCTGCAGCAATTCCGTGAGGCGGCCCGCCAGGCTTGTGTAGCCCAGCCCGCCGGTGCTGTAGGTGCGGGTGCGGCCCAGCACCTGTATCCCCGCCTGCCGGTAAGCGTTCCCGTGGCCCACCAGGGGCAGCGCCGCCACTTCGGCCCCATGCGCCACCAGTTCCTGGCCGATCAGGCTGCCGCTGAGATCTTCCCCATGCCCATTGCTGATCAGCAGGACGCGTTTCGGGAGCATGGCTGGGGCCGGCACCGTCCCGATCACCCCTTCAGCCAGGCGCTGACTTTCTCCAGAGAAGTCCAGCCGGGACGACGCCGCAGGCCATCGGTGATCGATTCCTGCAGCTCCTCACCCAGCTCCGGCGCCACCGCCGTGACCCTGAGCACCATGTCGATGTGCTCGCGCACGCCTTTGGCGCCGGTTTCGAGCATGGCGACTGAGAGGTTCACGCGTGACTGTGGATCCTGCGGGTTGAGCTTCACGGCCGTACGCGCCGACCGCAGCGCCGCCACGGGCTGATCGTCGAGCAGCTGCAGCCAGGCCAGGCAGGTCCACCCTGCGGCCAGCCGTGGGGCGGCGGCCGTGATCGCCTGGAACTCGGGGATCAGATCGGCGGGCTCGGCACCTTCCTGATAGCGGCGGATGGCCTGCTCGAAGGCGGATTCGGTGGAAGCGTCCGTGGCCATCGTGGACACTGCGGCGAGGTAGAGCCCCTCAGATTCCCACGGCATGGAGCAGTAGCTCAGCCCCGCAGGAGGCCTGCAGGTCGTGGTGCCGGAGGTCGGTTCCGTGTGCTGTGGTCAGGCCGTGCCATCAAGCCGCTGGCTCAGACCGCGAAGGAGCTGCCGCAGCCACAGGTCTGGCTGGCGTTGGGGTTCGTGAAGTTGAAGCCACCACCGATCAGAGCGGAGCTGAAATCCAGCTGCATGCCATAGATGTACAGAAGGCTCTTTGGATCACACACCACGCGGAAGCTGGGGGCTCCATTGGGTTCGTAGGTATACACCTCATCGTCGGCGCGGATGCCGGCGGCTTCGATGAAATCCATGGTGTAGCTCATGCCGCTGCAGCCACCGGAGCGCACGCCTACCCGCAGCAGCTTCTCCTCACCCTGTTGCCGCATCAACGTGGCCAGCTGCAGCATGGCCGGGGCGGTGATCAGGATCCCCTTGCCATCGCGGCCGGTGTGGGTGAGGGGAGCGGCTGGGGCCGCTGGGGTGGAGCTGCTCATGGGCGGAGCCTGGGGGAAAGGGAAACGTCGTGCGATCACTCTATGGAGGGTGGCCGGTTTTCGAAGCCCCGTCCCGCTGACGCCCGGGCCGCCGCAGCCCTGGCGGGAGCGGCCATCCGAACGCCGCCGCCCACTCCGGCTCCATAGAGTCGCCGGGTACGGGAGGTCAAGGGTGCGGGTCGCCATCGTGGGTTCGGGTCTGGCCGGTCTGGCGGCTGCAGTGGATCTCTGCGACGCCGGCCACCAGGTGGACCTCTACGAGGCGCGGGCTTTCGTGGGCGGCAAGGTGGGCAGCTGGGAAGACGCGGGCGGCAACCACATCGAGATGGGGCTGCACGTGTTCTTCTTCAACTACGCCAACCTCTTCGCCTTGATGCGCAAGGTGGGGGCCTTCGAGAACCTGCTGCCCAAGGAGCACACCCATCTGTTCGTCAACAAGGGCGGCGACCTCCGCGCGCTCGATTTCCGTTTCCCCGTAGGGGCTCCCTTCAACGGCCTCAAGGCCTTCTTCACCACACCGCAGCTCGACTGGATCGACAAGCTGCGCAATGCCCTGGCCCTTGGCACCAGCCCGATCGTGCGGGGCCTGGTGGATCCCGACGGCGCCATGGGTGTGATCCGGGCGCTGGATCGCATGAGCTTCCGCGACTGGTTCGTCGGCCATGGCGGCAGCCCGAAGAGCATCGAGCGGATGTGGGATCCGATCGCCTACGCGCTCGGTTTCATCGACTGCGCCTCGATCTCGGCCCGGTGCATGCTCACCATCTTTCTGATGTTCGCCACCCGCACCGAGGCCTCCAAGCTCAACCTGCTGAAGGGCTCGCCGCACCGTTGGCTGCATCAGCCGATCCTCGACTACATCGTTGCCCGCGGCGCCAGGCTCCACCTGCGTCACCGGGTGCTGGAGCTCTGCACCAGCGACGGAGCCAACGCTGAGGGGCAGAACAGCCCTGCCACGGCGGCGCCGCAGGTCACGGGTCTGCGGTTGGGCACGCCCGAGGGAGAGATCCACGTGGAAGCCGATGCCTACCTGGCCGCCTGCGATGTGCCGGGCATCCAGAAACTGCTGCCCAGCGCCTGGCGCCGCTACGAGCAGTTCGACAACATCTACAGGCTGGAGGCCGTGCCGGTGGCCACCGTGCAGCTGCGCTACGACGGCTGGGTGACCGAACTGGGGGACGGCGAAGCCCAGACTGCCGCCCGCTCCGATCTTCAGCACCCCAGCGGGCTGAACAACCTGCTGTACACCGCAGACGCCGATTTCAGCTGCTTCGCCGATCTTGCCCTGGCCAGCCCTGCCGACTACCGCCGCGAAGGCCAGGGCTCCCTGCTGCAGTGCGTGCTCACTCCGGGAGATCCCTGGATCGCCAAGAGCAACGAGACGATCGTGGCGGCCGTCGATGCCCAGGTGCGGGAGTTGTTTCCGTCCGCCAGCCAACTCACGCTGCTGTGGAGCAATGTGGTCAAACTGGCCCAATCGCTCTACCGGGAGGCTCCTGGCATGGAACCGTTCAGGCCTGAGCAACGCACGCCGGTGAGCAACTTCTTCCTGGCCGGCAGCTACACCAAGCAGGATTACATCGATTCGATGGAGGGGGCCACCATGAGCGGTCGCCTGGCGGCCGGGGTGATTCTTGGTCAGCCGGTGGCTATGGCGTCCATCGGCGCGGCGGCCTGACGATCATGGGCCGTTGGCTGGAGCACAGCGTCACCACGGAGATCAAGGCCCCGGTGCAGCGGGTCTGGGAGGTATGGAGTGATTTGGAGGCCATGCCCCGCTGGATGCGCTGGATCGAGTCGGTGGTCACCCTCGACGATCCGGACATCACCGATTGGACCCTGGCAGCCCAGGGCTTCCGCTTCCACTGGAAGGCCCGCATCTCCCAGCGTGTCGAGGCCCAGCAACTGCACTGGGAATCGGTGGGGGGGCTTCCCACAAAAGGCGCCGTTCGCTTTTATCCTCAGGGCGATTCGCTCACTGTCGTCAGACTGACGGTGAGCTACGAACTCCCTGGGGTGCTCGCACCACTGATGGAGCCTTCCATCCTTGGTGGCATCGTCACCAAGGAATTGCAGGCCAATCTCGATCGCTTCAGGGATCTTGTTGAGCGTGGAAACGATGGCCAGTCCTGATCAGCTTTCCGCTTCCGGTCCCTGCTTCGGGGCTTGCCGTTTGTCCAATAAGCCTGGGAAGACGTTCCTGGCTTCGGCAGCCCTGCTGCTGCTTTCCAGCTTGATGGGGTGCGGCGGCGCGCCCGAGGCGAGTGCACCGCCTCCGCCGCCTCCCGCCCCGGCACCAGCGGCCCAACCCGCCGCGGCCGCAGCCGCCCCTGGTGCTGCGCCTGCTCCCACGGCGGGAGCAGGCGTGCTCGCCGGCCTCACCCCCCTGCCCAGCAGGCAACAGGTGCTGGCGGCTGCTCCAGCCGATCGCGCTGATCCCTTCGCCCCGGTGATCCGGCCCCGGCCCACGGGAGCGGCCGCTGCTGCCGGCGGTGATCCCTCCCGGCCGGCCGCTCCGGCGCCCCTGCGCCTTCCCGATGATTTTCGCTTCAGCGGTGTGATTGCCATTTCGGGTGTGCCCCAGGCCCTGGTTCAGCGCTCTGAACAGAGCGGCACCGTGGTGGTCGGTGACCAAGGCGGTCGCTCCACGCGCCTGCTTCCCAACGGCTGGGTTGTCACCTCCATCGATGTCCAGAACGGCAGCCTGCGCATGCGGCAGGGCAAGCAGACGATCAGCGCAGCGCTCAGGCCCTCCTGAACGGTCCGCTGATCCCCGCCACGCAGGCGCGCACCAGCCCCTGAAGGTCATGGGGGTCAGCTTCCGCATCGACCCGGCCCAGCAGCTCCAGGCAGCGGGCACTGGTCTGGGGACCGATCGAGATCAGGGCGACCCCCACCAGAACCTCCCGCCACGCGTCGCCGAAGCTGTGCTGCAGCAGCGCGCAGGTGTGCTGGACGGTCTTGCCGCTGCTGAACGTGAGGGCATCCACCTGGCCGGCCCGCAGGGCGGCTGCCGTCGCCAGGGGCAGTTCCTGCGGACAGCGCGATTCGTAGGCCGGCACCTCGACCACGCGGGCGCCGGCGGCGGCGAAGGCGTCGCCCAGGATGGTCCGGCCGCCGCTCTGCACCCGGGGCAGCAGCAGCCGCAAGCCCCAGCCTGAAACGGGGAAATGCTCGATCAGGCTGTCGGCCACGAAGGCCGGCGGCACGAAATCGGCCGGGGTACCGAGCCGTTCCAGCCGGCTGGCTGTTGAGGCCCCCACGGCGGCGATCTTCACGCCCCGGGGCCGGTCCGCCAGGTTGCTGCCGATCCGCTCCAGCCGCGCCTCCACCGCCTCCACGCCGTTGGCACTGGAGAACACCAGCCAATGGAAGTCTTCGAGTTCGGCCAGGGCGTCGTCCAGGGGGCCCCAACTGTCCGGTGGGCCGATCACCAGCGCCGGCAGGTCGAACACCCGGGCGCCGGCTGCCTCGAACAACCGGCGCGCTTCTCCCAGCTGGCTGGCCGCGCGGGTGACGACCACGCAGCGCTGCTGCAGCGGCGGCGACGTCATGGGCGGTGGTGTCAGCGGCTCCGGCACGGCTCAGCCCTCCAGCTTCACGATGGCGCCGGCCTGCTGGCGCAGCCGGTCGGCTTCTTCAGCGCGGCCCTGCTGGCGCAACAGGCTGATGGCTGTGCGGAAACTGCCGCGCGCCGCCTCGATGTTGCCACCCAGCAGCTGGGCGGCTGCCAGGTTCTGGTGGGTTTCGGCGTGGTCAGGGGCGAGCTGGCGGGCCGCCTCGTAGGCCTCGAGGGCACCGGCGATGTCTCCCTGGCGCCGGCGGACCAGACCAAGGTTGTACCAACCCAGCGCCACCTCGGGACACAGTCGCACCGCCGCGTCACAGAGACGGTTGGCCTCCTCCAGCGCACCGCGTTGCACCAGAAGGGCAGCAAGGTTCAGCCGCGCCGCCAGGCTGAGGCGGGGGTTGAGGCCGAGGGCCAGGGCCTCCTGGTAGAGCTGCTCGGACCGCGCCGGTGTGGTGCTGGCGTGGCCGATGCCCAGATGCAGCAGCAGCTCGTAGCGCTCTACGCGGGCCGAGGCGGGGCAGTGGGCGAGGGCCGCCTCCAGCAGGGCGAGGCCCCGCTCCCGGTTCCCTTCACTGATCTCCAGGCCGCCCAGTTTGGCGCTGGCATAGGGATCGTTGGGCGTCGCGATCAGCTCCTGCTCCATCGCCTGGCGCAGGCGCTCCGCCTTGCGGCCGGCCAGCAGCAGATCGGGGCGGTAGCCGTCATGCACCAGGCAGGGCTGGGAGCAATCGGCGATGCGCCAGTGGGGTTCGGCCGTCAGCACCGCCGCCACGCTGTCGTCGACCATCGCGTGATACGCCTTGCTCCAGCGGATGCCTGGATGGCGGCGGAACAGGCGGCTCACGTTCGAATAGGGCGACTGCCGGGCGCCCCGCTCGTAGCGCAGCAGGTTGATCAGCAGCACGTCCGGCTGGGCCATCAGCGCCTTGAGGGCCGGCCGCGCTTCCGGCAGCAGCTGCTCATCGGCGTCCAGCACCAGCACCCAGTCGCCCTGCACCAGTTCAAGGGCCGCGTTGCGCGCCGGAGCGAAGTCGCCCGGCCAGGGCAGCGCATGCACGGTCGCCCCCTGCTGCCGGGCGATGGCCACCGTGTCGTCGCTGGAGCCGGTGTCCACCACCACTATCTCCTGCACGAAGCCCGCCACCGAGTCGAGGCAGGCCGCCAGCCGCTCGGCCTCGTCCCGCACGATCATCGACAGGCTGAGCATGGGAGCGGCTCGGGTCTGGGTGCGAGGCTAGTGCCCCTCCCTTACGGGTTCAGTCGGTGAAGCCCCCCTCCAGGGCGCTTCGCGGCAGGCCCAACTGCTCCAGCAGCTGGGCCTGGGCCAGGGGCATCTGGGCCAGGCTCAAGCCGGCCGGGAGGTCGGGCGGCAGCAGGGGCTGCAGAGTTTCCCAGAGGTAGGGGCTGCCGTAGACCGCCAGGCCGGCCAGGCGGGAGGCCGCCAGCAGTTGCCGCACCACGGCGGCCCAGTTTTCCTCGCCGCCTGCGCTGCCCCGGAAGGGATTGCCCCGCACGAACAGCTGGAGCAGCACCGGCCCCTGGGGCAGCCGCTCGATCGCCAGCGGCGCTTCCGGGTCGGCGCGCCAGGGACTCGGGGCGCGGCCATCGATCAGCACCGGCGCGTAGCCCTTGCCCAGCGGGCGCTGCAGCGCCGGCGCCAGTACGGGCAGGAAGGGATTGGCCAGGGCGCTGTCGACCCGGATCAGGTTGACACCGGGCCCCGGCGGCAGGCCGCTGGGCCCCTGGCTGCCGGTGCTGAGCTGCACCAGCTCTCGGCTGAGCTCCAGATCCTCTGCCGTTTCCAGATGAGCCACCGCGTGGGCGAGCTGGAGCAGGGGCCTGGCTGCCATCGGGTTGTCAGCGGCTGTGACCGGCGGGCGCAGGCGGGCCAGCGCGGCGTCACGCCGGTGCAGGCTCTGGGTGAGCCGCGTCAGGCCGATCCGGCCGCTGCTGAGGGCCGCCACCAGCGCATCGATCGCGGTGTGGGCATCGGCCGGCATGAGTAGCAGGTCGGCTCCGGCTTCAAAGGCCAGCACCGCCGCTTCCCCCGCTCCCCAGCGCGCCGCGATCGCCTCCATCACCAGGGCGTCGGTCACCACCAGACCACCGAAGCCGAGATCCACGCGCAGCAGGCCCTCGAGCACCGGGGCCGAGAGAGTGCCAGGGCGTTCGGGGTCCAGGTCGCTCAGCTGGAGGTGCGCGGTCATCACCGCGCCCACACCGGCGGCGATGGCGGCGCGGAAGGGCGGCAGCTCGATCGCCTCCAACCGCTGGCGGTCGTGGGGGAGCACCGGCAGAGCCAGGTGCGAATCCACAAGGGTGTCGCCGTGGCCGGGGAAGTGCTTGGCACAGCAGAGCACTCCTTCCGCCTGCGCCGCCCCCACAAAGGCGGCGGCCAGGGCTCCTGCCGTGGCGGGATCCTCCCCCCAGGCCCGCACGTTGATCACCGGATTGGCGGGATTGTTGTTGACATCGCAGACGGGGGCCAGCAGCCAGTTCAGGCCCAGGGCGCGCGCCTGGCGGGCTGTGCAGCGGCCATAGCGGCCAGCCAGCAGCAGCGCCTGCTCCGGGGCGCTGGCGAACAGGCGACCGAGTGCCAGCGGAGGAACCAGCCAGGTGGCGCCCTCGAACCGCTGCCCCACCCCCTCTTCCACATCGGCGCAGAGCAGGAGGGGATGGCGGGCCCAGCCGCTTAGCTGCTCTGTGCGCAGGCGCAGTTCCGCGGCGCTGCCGCCCAGCAGGATCACGCCGCCCACACCGGCGGCAAGCAGGTCCTTCAGCTCGCCGTTGGGAAGCTCCCAGCGGGGATAGCGGCGCTGGCCGTCGCTGAGATGGCCGCTGCCGCGCACCACCAGCAGGCGGGCGACCTGCTCCCGCAGGCCGGGGGAAGGGGCCTCAGTCACCCCGGTCGTCGGCGTCGCTGCCGCCGGACACCGCATCGCCGCTGATCGGTTCCTGATCGCTGCCTGGGGGCACCTCGCCCCGCCGCTCCCGTTCGCGTCCCAGTTCATTGAGCAGACCGAGCACCGTGGTGCCCCGCTCCAGGCCCCGGTCGAGATGGAACACCACCTCAGGCGTGCGGCGCATCTTCAGGCGACGGCCCAGCTCGCCTTTCACATAGGCGCTGGCGGAGCGCAGGCCCTCCATGGCTTGTTCGCGATCGGCGTCGCTGCCGTAGATGCTCACGAAGATCTTGCAGTGCTGAAGATCGCCGGCCACGTCCACATTGGTGACGCTCACCATGCCCAGCGACACCCGCTCGTCCTTGATGCCGTTCACGAGCAGCTCGCTGATCTCACGCCGGATCAGAGCTGCGACCCGCTCGACCCGTCGGGTCTGTGCCATTGCTAAGCCAGTGGTGCTGAGCCAACCATCGCACGCAGCACCAGCGAAAGGCTCACCAGCCCACTCACCAGCGCCCCCACCAGCGCCACGGCGGTGACCGGGTTGCTGCGCCGCCGGGCCAGCGGTTCAAGCACCGAGTTGAACACCCCGAGGCTGAAGGCGATCAGATAACGCGGGTAGCGCGTGACGTTGAGGAAGAACTCTTTCATGGGGCAGGCCTTGGAACGATGGTGAGGAGCAGGGGGCGCGGGGTGCGGGGCAGTGAGGCGCGGGCCTGGGCCTGG
Source organism: Synechococcus sp. CS-1333 (assembly GCF_025128015.1). Lineage (NCBI taxonomy): Bacteria > Bacillati > Cyanobacteriota > Cyanophyceae > Synechococcales > Synechococcaceae > Synechococcus > Synechococcus sp. CS-1333. Next base: position 21,816 of record NZ_JAHLYO010000024.1, on the reverse strand, counting down.
CTCAGGGGGGGTGCTGAAGCCGAAGCCGACGCACCCATCTGCACGCGGGTCTCGTTTCGATGGCTACTCTGCCGCCACCGGGTCAGGGCCGCCGATGCTGGAACTTCACCAGTTCAGACATTCCGCCTTCTGCGAGAAGGTGCGGCTGATTCTGGCCGCCAAACGGCTGGACTACACCGTGGTCGAGGTCACGCCGGGCTTCGGCCAGCTGGCCCTGTTCCGCCTCTCTGGCCAGCGCCAGGTTCCGGTGCTGGTGGACGGCACTGAGGTGATTGCCGATTCCTCCGCGATCGCTCTGCATCTGGAGGCCCACTACCCCACGCCCTCACTGCTGCCGGTAGACCCCCGCGCCCGCGCCCAGGTGCTGCTGCTCGAAGACTGGGCCGATACGGCGCTGGCGGCCGGAGGCCGCATGGCCCTCCTGCAGGCGATGGGCACCGACAGCGTGGTGCGCGGCGCCCTGTTGCCCGACGCCACCCCGGCCCCCCTGCGCTCCCTGCTGGGTGCCCTGCCGGCGGATCTGTTCGCCGGCGTCGGCGAGGTGATGGGCCGCTCGGAGCGCCAGCAACTGCAGACCAACCTTGAGCAACTGGCGGCGCTGGTGAGCCGCCACCCTTACCTGATCGGCGATCAGCTCTCGCTGGCCGATCTGGCGGTGGCGGCCCAGTTGTCGTTGCTGCTGTTTCCCGCCAGCGCCGGTGCGCCGCTGGCGGGCCGCGGCGTCGCCGGTGTGGCGGACCATCCCCTGCTGGAGGGGCTGTTCCGCTGGCGTGACGCCATCTACGCCGAGGTGGGTCGGCAGCCTGAACCGGTCAACTCACCTGACCCTCAGACGCCGGCAGCGGCGTCGTAGGAATCCGCTGCAGATCCAGGCTGAAGCGGTGGGTGCTGAGCGGCACGGCCGCCAGCCCGTCCTCCGGCGAGGGGTAGGTGGCCTGCCACTGCAGCGCGCGTAAGCGGCCTGGCTGATCGAACCCTGCGCTGCTCGCGGTGCCGCTGGGCCCAGGACCTGACGGGAGCGCAGCCAGCTCGTAGCGGGTGAGGGTTTCCACCCGGCTGATCCGGGTGCCGCCGGGGCCATGCACCACCTGCAGGGCCAGCTCATCGGCGATGAAAGGGTCGCCAGCTGCCGCCTCGGTCCGCCGCCCCACCACCGTGGATTCCAGTGACAGATCGCCTTGCAGAGTGGCGAGCTGCCGGTTGGGGTTGGCCGGGTCGTTGGCCACGGTCAGCAACTGGGGTCCCAGCAGCGCCTTGCCCACCTGGGCGGCATTGAAGGCCCGATCCCCCACCAGCTCGCCGCGCCGGTTGCGCGCGAAGCGCACCCGATACGTCAGTGGAGCAATGCTGCCGGGCGCCACCTCCTCGCTGCGCACCTCCCAGGTGCCTTCAAAGACGTCGGGGTACACCAGGTCGCGGCGGCCGGGGCGCGGCAACGGCGCCGGCAGGCTCCACTCGGGCCAGTCGGCCAGCCGTTCCGCCAGCACTCCACCCCCGGCAGGGTTCAAACCCGTCCCCGCGTCCAGCCCCAAGGCAGCAACCGGGGGCCAGATCGCCAGCAGCACCGCCAGGATGGGGCCCATCAGTGCGGCTGCCATGTCCGATCCCCTGCTGCGCGAACTCGATCATTACGTGGTGCTGGAGCCGTCCGCTGCGGAAACCTGTCTCACGGCCGCTGAAACGCTGCGTTGGCTGGAGACCACCCTGGCCGCCATGGCCACACCACCGGCCGAGCTCGCCCACCTGCCCAGTGATGCGGCCCGCGCCCAGCGCCTGCTCGACACCGCCTGCGAGCTGGAGGTGGAGCCGGGCGTGGCTGTGCAATGGTTCGCGGTGCGGCTGGAGGCACCCAGCCGCCCGGACTGAGTCCCCCGGGTTCAGGAGGCCGGATCTGACGGACCCTCAGGTGCTTCCGGCGGCTGCGGCGGCTCCTTGAGCACAGCGGGAAGGGCCGCCAGCAGCTGGTCGGCCACGGTCTGCGGCGCGCGGCCGTCCTGCAGCACCTGCAGATCGGCCTCGGCATAGAGCGGCCGGCGCTGCTGCAGCAACTCCCGCAGCCGAGCGCTCGGATCCACGCTCTGCATCAGCGGGCGGGGGGTGGGATCGGCGGCGAGCCTCTCCAGCAGCAGTCCTTCAGGGGCATCGAGCCACACCACCACGCCTTGCCGCAGCTGTCCCCAGTTGGCCGGCCGTGTCACCACCCCACCGCCGGTGGCCACCACCAGCGAGTGCCAGCTGGCGATGCTGCCGAGCACCTGCGTTTCCAGCTGTCTGAACCCTTCTTCTCCATCGGTTTCGAACACCGCGGCGATCGAGCGTCCGGCCGCTGCCTCGATCACCTGGTCGGCGTCGATGAAGCGGTAGCCGAGCGCTTCGGCCAGGGGCCGGCCGACGGAACTCTTGCCCGCCCCCATCATCCCGATCAGGTAGATGTTCATGCCGCTGAGCCGTTTCCTCAGGGCCTGGTGCGGATGCGCAGGGGAGGCGGACATGGTGAGGAGTTGGAACGATGCAGGGAGGAGATCCCTAGGATGACTCCTGAGGCTTTCCGGTGATGACGGCACCTGCCACCAGATCCCAGCGCCATGGCCGCGGCCGCGGCTGCGTGATCACCCGCAGGGCCACCTTCAGTGCCAGCCATCTGTATTCGCTGCCTGAACTCACGCCCGAGCAGAACCAGGAGCGCTTCGGCCGCTGCAGCCTGGCTCCCGGCCATGGCCACAACTACGAATTGATCGTGGCGATGGCTGGCCCGCTCGATGGTGACGGCATGGTGCTCAACCTCTCCGAGGTGAAGCACGCCATCCGGCGTGAGGTCACCGATGCGCTCGATTTCCGGTTCCTCAACGCGTGCTGGCCGGAGTTCGATCTGCGCCGGCCCGAGGGCCGCCTGCCCACCACCGAAGCCCTCTGCCAGGTGATCTGGCAGCGGCTGGCTCCCCACCTCCCCGTGGTGGGTCTGCGCCTCTACGAGCAATCCAACCTCTGGGCCGATGTCCTCGGCGATTCCATGGAAGCCTTCCTCTCGATCCGCACCCACTTCGCCGCAGCCCACCGTCTGGCCCGGCCCGAGCTCTCGATGGCTGAAAACGAAGCCATCTACGGCAAGTGCGCCCGCCCGCACGGCCATGGCCACAACTACCTGCTCGACATCACCGTGCGCGGCGCGATCGATCCCCGCACCGGCATGGTCTGCGATCTGGCCGAGCTGCAGCGGTTGGTGAATGACCTGGTGGTCGAGCCCTTCGACCACACCTTCCTCAACAAGGATGTGCCCCATTTCGCCGACTGCGTGCCCACCGCCGAGAACATCGCGCTGCACATCGCCGATCTGCTGAGCGCTCCCGTTTCCGCCACCGGTGCCACGCTCCACAAGGTGCGGCTGCAGGAGAGCCCCAACAACGCTGCCGAGGTCTATGCCGAGGTGCCGCAGCTGGAGATGCGCCCGCTGGCGCTCGAAGCCCTCGCCTGCGCCTGAGCCACTCCGCCGCCACCCTCCCGCTGCCCCAGCTGCGGTTGGTGCTGGCAATCAGCCTTGATGGCCGCCTGGCTCCCGCCGGGGGCGGTGCTGCCCAGCTCGGCGGTTCCGGCGATCGCGCTGTGCTGGAAGAGTCCCTCGGCTGGGCTGATGGCTGCCTGATTGGAGCCCGCACCTTGCGTGTGCACGGCAGCACCTGTCTGATCCGCGAGCCCGGCTTGCTGGCCCGGCGCGCCGCCCAGGGCCGTTCACCGCAGCCGCTGGCCGTGGTGGTGAGCCGCAGCGGCCAGCTCGAGCCCTCGTTGCCGTTTTTCAGCCAGCCGCTGAGCCGTTGGCTGCTGCAGGCCGCCGGCCCAGCTCAGCCGCTGGCGCCGTTGCCTGCCGGCTTTGAGCGCCGTCTGCAGCTGCGCCACTGGCCCGCCTGTCTGGCGGAGCTGCGCGCCCTGGGGCTGGAGCGTCTGGTGTTGCTCGGGGGTGCCGAACTGGCGGGAGCCTTGCTGGCTGCCCAGTTGGTGGACGAGCTGCACCTCACCCTGTGCCCGCTCCTGCTGGGCGGGACCCACAGCTGGCTGCCGGCGGCGGCGCCCGGCGCGGCTTCGGCCTGGGAGCTGTTGGAGCACCGCGACCTCGGTGGCGGGGAACTGCTGTTGCGCTACCGGCGCACAGCTCCCCTGGCCTCCCATCAGGGGGAACCCTGAGAGCTGAAGCGGCGCCCGAGATCCTCCAGCGACACATCCTTCAGGCTTTCGGGCGGCAGGCCCAGCAGCCTGGCGGCGCAGCGCTTCGCCACCACCTCGCTGTCGTCGCCGAAGCGGCCTCCCACCATTTCGGTGATCACCCCCAGGGTACGACCGGTGGCTTCTGATTCCCGGATCAGGCAGGTGCTCACGGGCCCTGCCAGCTGGCGGCAGGGTTGGCGCAGGCTCTGCTCCAGCCTGGCCTCGCCCCCTGCGCCCAGGCGCACACACAAATCGGCCAGCCGGTTCTCCAGCTGGGGACGCATCAGCAGCAGCAGGGGCTGCAGCAGGCTCGCCTGCGCCGGCTGGCCGCTGCCGGCGGTGGCAACGAGCAGGCCCAGCCCCAACAGCCTGGCCAGGGGATGACCCTTGATGGTTCGGTGGCGCACCGTCATCCGGCTCCTGTGGTTAGTTTTGCGTCCGGCGCGATGCACGAGCGTGGTCCGGCGGCATGGCTGAACTTGAGACCCGCTGGCACCCCTCCACGGCCGGGCTCAGCGAAATCCAGTGGCAGGAACTCTGCGGCGCTGCCGGGATCCCCTTCTTCAGCTGGCGCTGGCTGCATGGTCTGGAGGCCTCCGGCAGCATCGTTCCCCGTCAAGGATGGCAACCCTGCCATCTGGGGGTGTGGCGCGGCGACGCGCTGGTGGCCCTGGCGCCGCTCTACCTGAAGGGCCACAGCTACGGGGAGTTCGTTTTCGACCAATCCTTCGCGCAGCTCGCAGGACAGATGGGCCTGCGCTACTACCCCAAGCTGGTGGGGATGAGCCCGGTGAGCCCGGTGCAGGGGTACCGCTTTCACATGGCCCCCGGCGAAGACGAGGCCGCGCTCACCCGCCTGATGCTCGAGGAGATCGATCACTTCTGCCGGGAGCAGCGGCTGTTGAGCTGCAACCTGCTGTACGTCGATCCGAGCTGGCAACCGCTGGCGGAGGCCGCGGGCTGGGCCACCTGGCTCAACCAGCAGAGCCTCTGGAGCAACCCCGGTTTCGCCAGCTTCGACGACTATCTGCTCGGCTTCAATGCCAACCAGCGGCGCAACATCCGCCGTGAGCGCCGCGCCGTGGCAGACGCCGGCCTCACGGTGAGCCCACTGGTGGGAGAGGAGATCCCGGCGGTGATGCTGGAGCGCATGCATGGCTTCTATGAGCAGCACTGCGCCCGCTGGGGGGCCTGGGGCAGCAAATACCTCACCGAGGAGTTCTTCTGCTACGCCGCCGAACACCTCCGCCACGACCTTGTCCTGTTCAGCGCCCACCGCGGCGATCCGCTGGTGCCGGTGGCGATGTCCCTGTGCGTCCGCAGCCAGGAAGGGCTGTGGGGCCGCTACTGGGGCAGCAACGAGGAGATCGAGAACCTGCACTTCGATGTCTGCTACTACGCCCCGATCGAGTGGGCGATCGGTCAGGGTCTGCGCTGGTTCGATCCCGGTGCGGGCGGCAGCCACAAGCGCCGCCGCGGCTTCGTGGCTCAGCCGCGGGCCAGCCTGCACCGCTGGAGCGACCCCCGCTTCGACCGCCTCGTGCGCCAGTGGCTGCCGCAGGCCAACGCCCAGCTGCTGGAGGAGATCGAAGCCGTCAACGCGGAGCTGCCGTTCTGTCGGCGGGAGTTGCCCCTGGCAGCGGCCTGATTCCTACGATCAGCCGATGAACACTCTCCTCAGCGAGCGTGACAGCCTCGATGACCGGCTGTCGCAGCGCTCCATCGCCCTCGATCCCGCCGGCTACTTCCTGATCAAGGTGGATGCCGTGGCTGGTGAGTTGGTGGCCGAGCACTACAGCAACGGCATCGATGATCGCGGCCTCGCCACCGACCCCGACACCGGTGAGGTGCTGAGCTGCCGCGGCAACGGGTCGCGCACGCCAGTGGCCACCTACCGGGGCCGGAGCGCCAAGGAACTCGGCATCCGGCTCACTGAAAGCACGGAACCGTTGCCGCTCAGTCGCCTCGACCACGCCCTCTATATCGGGCGCGAACTGCAGAAGGCGGAAGCCTGCCTCCGCAGCGGGCTTCCGTATGTTCAGGATTGAAGCCCTGGGGGGGAAGCCTGCCGGAGTTCAGGCGGGCTGCAGCTCCTTCTCCACGCTGGTGGCGGGAGGGAGTTCGGGCGGCAGTGTCTTGAGCTGCTCTTGGATCTCCATCGTCACAACGCTGCGATATTCCAGGAAGTGCTCGTTGTGGGCCAGCACCACCAGGAACTGCTCAAGCTGGCTCGGATTGCGACGGGCGATGTCGAGCATGTAGCGCCAGAAGCGGGTGCGGGTGTTGCGCCTGATGCCTTGCCTCCACACCACGATGCTCAGGGCGCGCACGTCACTCATGGCGGGAAGTTTGGGCAACCCTGTCGACGGTCGCAGGAACTGATGCCAGCGCGGCGCCCCTACCTTGAGGTAGTAGCTGTGCACCCGGTCCATGTAGGCATTGGGCTCGTAGAGCGCGCAGAACGCATCGACGTATTCATTGGCGATGTCACGGATCGGCCGGGTGGGCACGAAGTTGAGCAGGTTTGTCTGGTTCACGCCCTTGGCGGCGGCTTTGTCCTGAATCAGACGGCCTTCCTTCTCCAGCCGGTGCCATAGCCCGGTGTTCGGCAGGGCCTGGAGCATGCCCATCATCGCGGCGGGGATACCGGTGCGAGTCACGAACTCCACGATGCGCTGGCCGGCGCCGGTCTTTTCACCATCGAAACCGATGATGAAGCCAGCCATCACCCGGATGCCATACGAGGTGATCCTGTCGACGGACTCCTCCAGAGAACTCCGGGTGTTCTGGAGTTTTCGCGCCGTTTCAAGGCTGGCTTCGTCCGGTGTTTCGATGCCCAGGAACACGCTGTCGAAGCGGCTCTCCGCCATCATCTGCATCATCTCCTCGTCGGAGGCGAGATCGACAGAGGCTTCAGTGGCAAAGCTGAAGGGGTAGTCATGTTCGATCTGCCACTGCTTGAGTGCAGGCAGCAACAATTTGGCATTGCGTTTGTTGCCGATGAAGTTGTCATCCACCAGGAAGATCGAACGCCGCCAGCCCAGGTCGTAGAGGAACTGAAGTTCGGCGATCAGTTGTTCCGGGGTCTTGGTGCGTGGCTTGCGCCCATACAGCACGATGATGTCGCAGAACTCGCATTGGAATGGGCAGCCCCGCGAGAACTGCACCGACATGGAGTCGTAAGCATCCAGCTCAAGCAGGTCAAAGCGCGGGATCGGCGTGCCGGTCACATCCGGCTTCTCGCCGTTGGAGCTGAACCGGCCACTGGAGGCGCCGCTTTCGATCGCCTCGATGAACATCGGCAGGGTGATCTCCCCCTCGTCAAGCACCTTGAAGTCGGCGAGATCGAGCTCAGGTGCGTCGGGTGTGGAGCTGGCGAAGGGGCCGCCCACGGCCACCGGCAGGCCCCGCTGCTTGGCTTTGGCAATCTGGGTGGCCATGTCGGCCTTCTGCACGATCATCCCCGAGATGATCACCAGCTCGGCCCAGGCCCACTCAGCCTCGGTCACCTCGCGCACGTTGCGGTCGGCCAGCTTGAACTCCCAGTGCTGCGGCAACAGGGCCGCCACAGTCACCATGCCGAGTGGGGGAAGCAGAACCTTCCGATTGACGAGCTCGAGGATCTTCTCGTAGCTCCAGAAGGTCTTGGGAAATTCCGGGTAGATGAGCAGGGCGCGCATGCCGTTCCGGGTGAGGGGGAGACACGAAACCCACGCCGCTGGAGGCGGCAGGGAACTGCCGTGAGTAGCAGCCACCCTAGGGGCTCCTCAAGGAAGAAGGCTTGTTCTGCTCTAATGGGTGGACGATTTCGCATCCATCGCCATGGGCATTGCGCTGTATCTGGGTCTCGTGGCTGGTGGTCTGGTCACCGCCTTCGCGCTTACCACCGTGCTGCGCGGCATCAAGCTGATCTGAGGCGACACCACAGCCTTCAGCAGCTCAAGGCAGTCAGCGGCTCTGAGGCCCCTCAGGCCTCCTGGAGCAGCAGCCGTCCCCGACCTCGGGCCAGTTCCAGCACGGCAAGTGTGAGTCCCACCGACCCCATCAGGGCGAATGTGGCGGGCAGTCCCACCCGCAGGCTGAGGGCCGCGGCCAGCAGACCGCTGAGGCCCCCACCCCCAAGAAAGGCGATCTGAGCCAGCCCGGCCATGCGGCCGCGCAGCACCACCGGGGCTGCCACCTGCGTGATCAGGCTGCTCCCTGCCAGCAGGCAGGCGGTACCGGCACCGATCAGGAAGGTGGTGAGCAGGTGGAAGCCGCTGCCCAGCGGCGCGGCCATCAGCAATTGGCCTAGGGCCGTGAGCAGTGTGGCGCCACCCAGCAGCAGGGAAGGGCGGCGGCTGAGCCAGGCGCTGTGGCGCTGCAGCAGCAATCCTCCGCAGATGCTGCCGGCCGCCAGCACGCTGGTGAACAGGCCGAGCTCCTGGGGGCTTGGCCCCAGCACCTCTGCGGCGATCAATGGGGCCAGCCCCGGATGGAAGAACACCGCCAGGCAGGCCAGCCCGGTGAACACCAGCACGTGGCGCAGCGGCGACCCGCACTCCCGCCAGGCAGTTCCCAGGCTGGAGCCCGAACCACCGCCACTGCGCTGCTCCGCGTCCCGGTGCGGTGCCAGCAACCACACCACCGTGGCGATCGGCAGCAGATAGGAGGCGGCATCGATCGTGAGCGTGGCCGTCGGACCACTCAGGGCGAGCAACATGCCTCCCACCGGTGGACCCACCAGCTTCCCCACGTTGAAGACCACCGCGAAACTGGCCAGATAGGGGGCCAGCTGCTGGGGCTCCTCCACCAGCAGGGCGCAGTACTTCTGGCGCGCCGTGAGCTCAAAGGCGCTGGCGAGCCCCACCACGAGCGTGCTCAGCATCAACAGTGCCACCTGGGCTGTGCCGGTGAGCAGGGGAATGGTGATCGCCCCGAGGGCAGCGCCGCCCACCAGCCCCCACTGGGACAGCACCAGGATCCGCTCACTGCCGAGGCGGTCGGTGAGCACCCCGGCCGGGCCGCTCACCAGCAGGCTGGGCAGGGCCAGCGCCGCGAAATTGACGGCCAGCAGCAAGGGGTTGCGTGTGCCGTCCATCAGGATCCAGGCCTTGGCCGTGATGCCGGCGAAGGATCCGGCCGTGCTCAACCCTGAAGCGATCAGGAAGGTGGTGCGTTGATGCCGCCGGATCCAGCTCTTCAATCGCTGCTGCCGCGCGAGGCTCGGGCCTGAAGCACCATTGCCGCCGAGCCCACCACTTCCCCATCCAGGTCGTAGGGATGGGCCGCGGTGATCCGCACGGGCACCATCTGGCCCGGGGAGGCGGTCAGGCCGCCCTCGCCCGGCTTCACCCGCACATCGCCATCCACATCGGGCGCGAAGCGGGCGCAACGCCCGATCAGTTCGCCGGTGGCAGGGTTCTCCTGCTCGATCAGCACATCGACGATCCGCCCCACCCAGGCGCCGTTGCGTTCGGCGGCGATCGGCTGCTGCGCTTCCATCAGCCGGTTGCGGCGCTCCTGGGCCACGGCGGCGGGCACGGCATCGGGCAGATCGGCGGCCGCCGTTCCCTCCTCGGGCGAAAAGGTGAACACCCCCACGTGATCGAAGCGCTGCGTGGTCACGAAGTGGAGCAGGTGCTCGAAGTGCTCCTCGGTTTCGCCTGGGAAGCCCACGATGAAGGTGGTGCGCAGCACCGCCTCGGGCAGCAGCTCGCGGATGCGATCCAGCAGGTCGCCGTTCACATTCGTCTGCCAGGGGCGGTTCATGGCTCGGAGCACGTCCGGATGGCTGTGCTGCAGGGGGAGATCCAGGTAGGGCAGCACGTTGGCCACGTCCCGGTAGGCGGCGAGCACCGGGGGCGTCAGGCCCGTGGGGTAGGCGTAGTGCACGCGGATCCAGGGAATCTCCACCTCGCCGAGGGCGCGCAGCAGCTCCGCCAGCTGCGGACGCCCGTAGAGGTCGAGGCCGTAATTGGTGGTGATCTGGCTGATCAGGATCAGCTCCTTCACCCCCTGAGCCGCCAGTTGCTGCGCTTCCGCCACGATCGACTCGATCGTGCGGGAGCGCTGATCGCCGCGCAGCTTGGGAATGATGCAGAAGGCGCAGCGGTAGTCGCAGCCTTCGGCCACCTTCAGGTAAGCCACCGCCTCTGAGGTGGTGCGATATCGGGGCAGGTGCTCATCGGCCACAAAGGTGGGGGTGGCACTCACCCGGTTCACCCGTTCGCCTGCCTCCACCCGCCGCAGCACCTCCACGATGTGCTGATAGTCGCCGGTGCCCACGATCGCCCTGGCTTCCGGCAGGGCATCCAGCAGTTCCTCCTGGAAGTGCTGGGCCAGACAGCCCGCGATGATCAGCTCCTTGCCCTGCTCAGCCAGCTCCACCAAGGTGCGTACTGATTCCTCCCGGGCGTCCTGGATGAAGCTGCAGGTGTTCACCACCACCACCGAGGCCTCGCTCTCATCGGCGCTGACGCCATAGCCGGCTTCTGCCAGCAGGCCGAGCATGTGCTCGGTGTCCACCCGGTTCTTTTCGCAGCCGAGGTGCGCGAAGGCCACGGTGGGCGGACGGCTGGCCTCGACAGGAGCGCCGGCCGGCGAATCCGGAGCGAGGGAAGGGGCGGAACCGACCAGCGAGGAATCGATGCCGGCCCTGACGGCGGCTTGGCGCATGGGGGAGGGAAGACCGGGGCCGTCGAAGGGCCAATGGAACACCCTATGGGAGAAGAGCCGTTCCCCGGCACACGCCCCGCGCTCAGATGGGCGGGTGGTGACCTCCAGCCCGCCGGTGGGCGCCCCGAAACGGAAGCTGCCACAATCGCTGAAGCGTGCGTCAGTTCTTTGACCCCCTCCCGTCTTACCAGCCGACTCACTAGCCGTCGCCGCGGTGAAGCCGGCAGCCGCTGGGCGCGGGTGGCCATTGCCGTGCTGGCCACGGTCGGTGTGATTGATACCGGTGCCATCACCCTCAAGCGCTGGGGCCTGATCGGCCCCCTCAGCTGTCCTGGTGGTGGGGATGGCTGCGACAAGGTGCTCAGCAGCGTCTGGGGCAGCCTGTTCGGCCAACCCCTCTCCCTGTTCGGTTTTCTGGCCTACGCGGCCTTGCTGCTGCTGGCCGTGGTGCCGCTGGTGGTGCGCGGCGAGCGTGGCAGCGACCTGCAGAGTCGCAGCTGGTGGGGCCTGTTCCTGCTGAGCGGCGCCATGTCGGTGTTCAGCCTGGTGCTGATGGGCCTGCTGATCTTCAAGATCCAGGCCTTCTGTTTCTTCTGCGTGCTTTCCGCGCTGCTGAGTGTTTCAGCCTTGGTGCTCAGCCTGATCGGTGGTGATTGGGAGGATCCTGGCCAGCTGGTGTTCCGCGGTGTGCTGGTGCTGCTGGTGGTGGGTCTGGCGGGCCTCGGCTGGGCCGCCTCAGTCGACCGTCCGGCTGCCCTCAGCACCCAGGGCATGCCCCCCGAAGTGGTCAGGCCCAGCACGGCGGCCACGATCGCCCTCGCCAAGCACCTGAAGGCGGAGGGAGCGGTGATGTATTCGGCCTACTGGTGCCCCCACTGCCACGAGCAGAAGGAGCTGTTCGGAAAGGAGGCGACCAAATCGCTCACCATCATTGAGTGCGCCCCCGATGGCGCCAACAGCCAGACCGCCCTCTGCAAGGAGAAGAATGTGCAGGGCTTCCCCTCCTGGGAGATCCGCGGCCAGATCACATCCGGCGTGAAGCCGCTCGCCGGCCTTGCCAATGCCTCTGGCTACACCGGACCGACTGACTTTTGATCCTAACTTCTGAGCGGTGGCTCCGCCCACCAACTGCTGAGCTGTCCCCAAAGCAAAGCTCCCCTTGCTGTCCCTGAAGCTCGAGGTGCTGAGGCCAGGGGCTGAACAGCTAGGAGCCAAAGGCCAGGGCCTTCGCCAGTGGCGCCGTGCTGATCGTCTGCCCCTGCTGCTGCACGGTGTGGCGTTGCCAGAAGGGTTGGGAGCCGGGGCAATCGGTGCGGAAATGCCCCCCCCTGCTTTCGGTGCGAAAGAGGGCGGCCTCCATCAACAGCTCTCCCAGTTCCAGCTGCCGCAGCAGATCCTGCAGCGGTCGGATCAGCCCCAGCTGGTCAGCGGGAAGTTCCAGCTGATCTGAAGGCGCCAGCTGCGCCACCTCGGCCAGCAGAGCCAGCCTCTCCATCGCGCTGCGTTGCTCCTGGATCGCCGCCAGGCCCTGACGCAGGGCCGTACCGCGTCGCTCAACGCCGGCCACCCGCCAGCAGTGGCGTCGCAGCGACGCCACCTGAGCGGCAATCGTTTCAGCGCTCACACTGCGGCTTAGCTCGGGGCTCACGCCGGCGGGCCCGGCCCCGTTGCCCCCGAAGCTTCCCACAGATCCGGAGAACAACATCGCCCCAGGAGCTCCACTTCGTGCAGTAACAGGGCGCGGTGCCGTGAAGGTGTCGTTCAGCTGGATCCGGCTCAACTGGCGGGCGAACACAAGACATTCCATCAGCGAGTTGCTCGCGAGTCGGTTGGCCCCATGCACCCCCGTACAGGCCACTTCCCCCACGGCATACAGGCCAGTAAGGCTGGTGGCGGCGTTGAGGTCAGTGCTGACGCCTCCCATCCAGTAGTGGGCCGCAGGTGCGATCGGGATCGGTGTATCGGCCGGTTCAAGGCCCAGTTGGCGGCAACGGGCCAGGATCGTGGGGAACTGCTTCTCCATCCGTGCGCCGCCGATGGGGCGCAGATCGAGCCAGAGATGGTCCACACCTTGCTCGTGCATCGTGCGCACCAGCGCCCGGCTGACCTGGTCGCGAGGCGCCAGATCCCCGCCCGCCAGGGCGCGCACCGGGCTGCGGCCCTGCCTGTCGAGCAGCTTGGCGCCTTCACCCCGCACGGCCTCAGAGATCAGGAAGTGAGGAGCGCCGGGGAGCATCAGCGCCGTGGGGTGGAACTGAACGAACTCCAGGTCACGCACCTGGGCTCCCGCCCTCCAGGCCATGCCCACGCCGTCGCCGGTGGCCTGGCTGGGATTGGTGGTTTTCTCGAACAGATGTCCGCCGCCGCCACTGGCCAACACCACGGCCCCAGCACGCAGCCAGCGCACCTGGTCGCCCTCCAGCACCTGCAGCCCCTGGCAACGGCCGGCTTCGACCCAGAGCTGCAGCGCCATCACCCCCTGGCAACGCACCAGCAGGGCACGCCGCTCAACCGCTCGCTCCAACGCATCCACCAGGGCGCCGCCGGTACGGTCCTGGGCGTGCAGCACGCGGCGATGGCTGTGGGCTGCTTCAAGTGTTGTGCTGAGGCTGGCGCCATCCCGATCGAAATCCATCCCCAGCTGGAGCAAGCGTTCCACGCAGCGGGGGGCTTCATGAACGAGCAACTCCACGGCCGCAGGATCACAGAGCCCTGCACCGGCCTTGAGTGTGTCCTCCCGGTGGCTGGCAAAGCTGTCCTCGGGGCGTGTCACGGCGGCGATACCCCCCTGCGCCCAGCGGCTTGCAGAGCGCGGGCCCCGCTCTTTGCTGAGCAGCAGCACCCTCAGTTCACTCGGCAGCTCCAGGCAGGCCATCAGGCCGGCAGCGCCCCCGCCGACCACCACCACATCCCAGGTGGTCGCCAGCGGTGGCTGGAAAGACGACGGCCTGGGGGTCGATGCAGTCAACGGAACGACAAAAAAGCCGCCGGATGAACCCCGGCGGCCAGATGGGAATCAGAAGAGAGCTGGATCAGCGGTAGACACCATTGTTGATGCGGTCAAAGCCTTCGTTGAGGGCAATGGAAGGAGGAGTGATTGTGAAGTTATCGCGGTACTTCTCAAACAGCTCCTTCTGGCGCTCCGTGAGGTCAAGGCTGAGCACGTCGTCAATGGATTCGTAAGGGCCGCCCAGCACGATCTTGCCGGCCAGCGTGGGGTACATCCCAGGGAATTGCTGGAAGCTACGGACCGGAGAGTTGTTGAGGTCCACCTTCCCGACGGCAGCGGCGATCTTGTCGTCCGCCACGTTGCGCGGGGCATCAGCGAAGGCCGCAGGGGGCAGAGCCATGGCCATCAGCAGGCCCGCAAGAAGCACACCACTCATCAGCCAGGCAACCACCCGTTTCATCGAAAATCTCCTTTTGAGGCAGCCGGTCGGCACCGCGGCAACGCTACAGCGGCCCACTGCGATCCCTGCACCGCAGCCCCCTGGCTTTTGCAGTTCTTCAATCGGCCCATGAACGGGCGGGAGGCTTCGCTCCAGATCAGAGCTCCCTGGCCTTGGCCCTGCTTGAAAGGCCCAGCCGGAGCCGCTCAGCAGGTGGGATCAGATCAGTCCGCTCAGGTGCGGGCTCAACAGCGCTGCACCCAGGAAAAGCCCATCAACCGCGAGGGTGGTGATCAAGGCGGCTGCCGCCACCCGACCACTGGCTCCCTGCGGCCACCAGCGCCGCCCAAGCAGGATCAGCCCGGTGGCGATCGTGGCGATTTCGATCAGCGCCAGCGGCTGCAACACGAGCTCCGCGGCTTTGCGCAGCAGCTCGGGGGCCTGCTCGGCTGGTGCCTGAAGCACCTGGGGCCAGAGGGGCATCACGCCCGTGAGCAGCATGGCGCCATCCGTGCAGGCCGTTCCCAGCAGGGAGGCGAGGTAGAAAGCCCCGGCGCTGCGCCAGCGGGTCGAGAGTCCGGCCCAGGCGATCGGCACAGCGAAGGCTTCGACCGGCAGATGCCAGGCCGGGTGCAGACGGAACCACCCCCAGAACAGACAACCAGCCAGCCAGCTGCCGCTGAAGCCCACCAGCACGCCGCCCAGTTCGCGCCACTGGCCCTGGCCGCGCCAACCGAGCAACAGCCCGGCGCTCAGCAGCACGGTTGTGAAGGCGGTGGCGCTGGTGGGATGCAACCGCACCCATGGCGCCTGCAAAAACACCGGCAGGGCCACGAGCATCCCCACGGCGACCGGCAGGAGCCAGCCCAGCTCGCGCGTGGCAGGGGCGTGCTTCGCTGGCCAGGTGGCCCCCGATGACAGTGGTACAGCCAGAACCACCTCGGGGGATCGCTCCAGGGTTGAGACGCGGGCAAGGTAGAGCGAAACCCCGGGCACCTGCACGTATGAAGAAAGGTTGCCAACCTTAGGGGATTGCTGGGTGGCTGGCGGGAGCCGCCCGCCATAAGGTCACGTCATGTCCTGACGACCGTCCCCATGCCTCCTGTCCTTCCGTCCCAGGCACCGGGACTGCTGGAGGCCTGCTGGCAGGCCCTTGTGCTGGGCGTGGTCCAGGGACTGACCGAATTCCTGCCGATCAGCAGCACCGCCCACCTCAAGGTCGTGCCCGTGCTGCTGGGTTGGGGTGATCCCGGCGTCGCCGTCACGGCCGTGATCCAGCTCGGCAGCATTACCGCCGTGGTGCTCTACTTTCGCCGCGATCTGCTGGATGTGGCGGTGGGGATGTCCCGGGCCTTCCGCCATGGGCAATGGCGTGATCCGTCCGCCCGACTTGGACTGGCCATGGCCGTTGGAACCTTGCCGATCGTGGCGGCCGGCAGCGCCATCAAGCGCTTCTGGAGCGGCTACGAAACCTCCGTGCTGCGCAGCATCCCCTCGATTGCGATCGTCTCGATCGTGATGGCGCTGTTGCTGGCCTGTGCCGAAGTGGTCGGCCGTCGCCGCAAGGAACTGCCCCAGGTGCGTCCCGTTGATGGCCTGGTGGTCGGGCTTGCCCAGATGCTCGCCATCATCCCCGGCGTGTCCCGATCCGGCAGCACCCTCACGGCCTCGCTGTTCGATGGCTGGCAGCGCCCTGCCGCCGCGCGCTTCTCGTTTTTGCTCGGCATACCGGCGATCACCCTGGCCGGGCTGGTGGAGCTGAAGTCGGCGTTTGCCGCCAGCGCCTCGCTGGGCCCTCTGCCTTTGCTGGTCGGAATCCTCTCGGCGGCGGTGGTGTCCTGGCTGGCGATCGCCTGGTTGCTCCGTTTCCTTCAGGCCCACAGCACCTGGGTGTTCGTGGCCTACCGGCTCGTTTTCGGCGTCGCACTGCTGGTCTGGGCTCGTCAGGCAGCCCCGGCCTTGCTCAATTGAAGGCAGCTGGCAGGAGCGTTGCTGCACAGAGCAGCCCCGCGTGCCCAGCAGGGCCCTTGCGACCAGGCCCACCAGCCCCGCCTGCTGGGTTCCACACTGGAGCCTGATGCCCACCGCCCGATGTGGAACGAACCATCCGCCGGCCTGGCGTTGGCCGATGCCACCCCGGGCCGTCAGCCCCAGCCCGCCGTTGTGGCCACTGTGGAGCCCGGTTCGATCGGCGAAGACCTGGGCTTCCAACCCGGTGATCGGCTGCTGAGCATCAATGGAGTGCGTCCACGCGACCTGATCGATCTGCAGGTACTGGTGGGCGAAGAGGAGCTGGTGCTTGAAGTGGAGGATCCTGGCGGCGAGCGTCATCGGGTGGAGCTGGAGAAGGAGGCTGATGAGGGGCTTGGGCTCGGCTTCACCGAGGCGCTGTTTGATGGCCTGCGGCAGTGCAACAACCACTGCCCCTTCTGCTTCATCGACCAGCAGCCGCCGGGGCGTCGCGGCAGCCTCTACCTCAAGGACGACGATTACCGCCTCAGCTTTCTCTACGGCTCCTACCTCACCCTCACCAACCTCACTGCTGCCGATTGGGAGCGGATCGAACAGCAGCGGCTGTCGCCGTTGTTCGTCTCCGTCCACGCCACCGATCCGGCTCTGCGCAGCCGCCTGTTGGTGAATCCACGTGCGGGCTTGCTGCTGGAACAGCTCGTCTGGTTCGCCGAACGTCGCCTCCAGATCCATGCCCAGGTGGTCGTCTGCCCTGGCCTGAACGATGGCCCTGCCCTCGAGCGCACCCTCAAGGATCTGGCGGGGTTTGCGTCGGGGTCCTGGCCTGCCGTGCTCTCTGCCGCAGTCGTGCCTGTTGGCCTCACCCGCTTCCGCCCCAGTGGTGATGGCCTCAGGCCTGTTGATCCTGCCTGTGCCGGGAGGGTGATCGCCTTGGTGGAGCGCCTGCAGCAGGGTTTCCAGCAGCAGCTCGACACTCGTTTCGCCTGGCTGTCCGATGAGTGGTACCTGATGGCAGGTCAGCCGCTGCCGGAGCGCCTCAACTACGAGGATCTGCCGCAGCAGGAAAACGGCGTCGGCAGCATTCGCGCCTTCCTCGAAGCGCTGGATCGGGCCACCACCTCCCTGCCGAAGCGCCTCGCCGTTCCACGGCGTGTCAGTTGGGTGGTGGGTGGACTTGTGGCCGGTGCGCTCTCGCCTGTGGTGGAGCGGCTCAACGCAGTGCAGGGGTTGACGTTGCAGTTGTTCGGCCTGCCCAGCCCCTACTGGGGGCAGGATCTGGTGGTCACCGGCCTGCTAACGGGTTCTGATTTGTTGGCGGGGCTGGCCGGGGCGGATCTCGGCGACATGCTTCTGCTACCCGGGGTGATGCTGCGGCAGGGAGAGCCGGTGTTCCTCGACGACCTCCCCCTTTGTGTGATCAAAGACCGTCTGGGGGTGCCGATCCGGGTCGTGGATGGGGCAGATGATTTCGTGTCTGCCTGCGTCGGCGCTCTTGCCCATCCTCCTTAAACTCAGCTGGTTATCAGGTCTCACGACGCGTGCGCCCCTCCCTCCTTGCTTCGTGTGCTCTGGCAGGGATGGTGTTCCTTCCGCTGGGCGCCCGTCCATCGCTCGCACAGAGCACCCCAGTCCTTTCTTCTGGCCCAGACACCACTGCTCAGAAACCCACCACCACCGCTGAGCCAAGCTCCAAGGCTGCGGGCACTGCTCCGTCTCCTGCCCAGCCTTCCACTGCCGGCTCTGGCGCCCTGCCCACGGCTACCGAGTTGAAGGGGGAGCGCCCGCGGTCCGATCCCTCGGTGCTTGCACCGGCGGCTCGCCAGTTGCCCGAAGCGCTGCAACCGTTGGTTGCCCCGCCGCCGCTTGCACTCCCGGATCTTCCTTCCCAAGTGAGAATCCAGCAGCTCCGTCCATTGGGCCTGCAGGAGGTGGAAACCCTGGCAGAGGTGAACAACCCCAACCTCAAGGCAGTGGCGTCACAGGTTGAGCAGGCGCAGTCCAATCTCAGGGCTCAGATATCGGCCTGGTATCCCACAATCAACCTCACCACCCAGAACAACTTCCCGTCACTCCGTAATAGCTACAGCTTCCAGAACTCCGCCACCGGACTGTTTGCTCCTACCGGTGCCACCATTGGTGCTCGGATCGGTGCCTCGATGAATATCGGCATCAATTGGGATCTGATCAATCCGCAGCGGGTTCCCCAGATTTCCGCAGCACGCGATTCCTTCGAGAAAGCGCAGAACCAATACCTGATTGCTCTACGAGATCTTCGTTTGCAGGCTGCCCAGGCTTATTTCGACCTTCAGCTCACCGACGAGGGTGTGAGGATCGGTCAGGAGTCTGTGCGGGCCTCCCTCGTCAGCCTTAAGGATGCTCGTGCACGGTTCCAAGCGGGTGTCTCTACCAAGCTGGATGTGCTTCAGGCTGAAACCCAGCTTGCCCGCGACCAGCAGCTACTCACCAACCAGTTGTCCTCCCAGGCGATTGCCCGCCGCAGCCTGGCCGCTCTGCTCGACCTCCCTCAAGACATCACCCCGACGGCCAAGGAGCCTGCGCGGGTTCTTGCCACCTGGATTCCCTCGTTGCAGGAGAGCATCGTGGCGGCTTTTGCGTTCCGCGAGGAGCTCGATCAAGTGTTGCTCGACATCTCGATTGCGAACAGCAATGCCAACGCTTCCCTCGGCTCAACGCAGCCATTCTTAAGCATCGTCAATAACTTTGGCTGGGATCGCAGCAATGGTCAGACCAACGTCCCGGAGGGTCAGTCTATCAACTTCGACAATTTTTCTTACTCCATTGACAACGCCATTGGTCTGAATCTTCGCTGGACGCTCTTCGATGGCGGACGCGCTGCCGCCGAGTTCCGTCAGCAGAAGCAGGCTGCAGAGCAGAACCGCTTCAATTTCGCCAGCCGGAGGGATGCCATCCGCTTTGAGGTGGAAACCAGTTTCTATCAGCTGCTGCAGAACAACCGCGACATCACCACCACGTCCCGGGAGGTGATCTCTTCCCGTGAAGCGCTGCGGTTGGCCAGGCTGCGGTTTCAAGCCGGCGTCACCACCCAGCGGGAAGTGGTCGACAGCCAGCGCGACCTCACCCAGGCGGAGGTGAGGTACGCCACCGCCGTCACCGACTACAACAAGCGCTTGGCGGAACTGCGCCGTCGTACGGGCCTTGATCAGGTGGCCTTCTGCAAGCCTCCGGCATTAACAGCGGTCAAGCCGGCCGTCGATCCCGCCACCCAGATTCCAATCGATCCCCAGCCGCTCCAACCTGCCTGTCAGGCGGAGGTCCGAGGACCCGGTGGTGCAGGACCGCTTTCCCCCTGATCGCCACTTCCCTTTTGGCTGACTTGGTTCCGTTGATAGGGTCACGGTGTCGTCGCCGACCACCCGGATGACCCAAGCAGCGACGGCGCCGCCAGGCCTTTCGTTCGTCACCACCATTCGGTTGGGTCTGTTCCAGGGATCGCTCGGTTTTCTCGCGGTTGTGTTTGCCGGTCTGCTGAACCGGATCATGCTCAGCGAACTGGGCTTCCCCGGTTTGTTGGTGGGCGGAGCACTGGCTTTCGAGCAGTTCGTTGCCCCGTCGCGCATCCTTTTCGGCCAGATTTCCGATCGCCACGCCATCGCCGGCCGGCATCGCACGCCTTACATCTGGGCGGGCAGCGCTTGTTTCTGCGCTCTGGCGGTGTTGGTGGTTCCCTTGATCTTCCGCCTGGCGGAGGCCATGGACAGCGCTGACGGCCAGGGGGTTCTGCTGGGGGTGGTGCTGTTGTGCGGGCTGTTTGCCTTCTATGGGCTGGCGGTGTCGATGGCCACCACCCCGTATCTCGCCCTGGTGATCGACCGCACCCAGGAGCAGGAACGCCCCCGGGCCGTGAGCATCATCTGGTGCATGCTCACCATCGGCATTGTGATCGGTGCCATTGCCATTTCGTTGAGCCTCCGCGGCCTCGATGGCATCACAGATCGGGCCACCCTCGAAACGGTTCTCAGGCCATTCATGCTGCGATCGGCCGGGCTGGTGTTCCTGCTCACGCTCGTGGCCACCTGGGGGATCGAGCCCGCCCGGGCTGGTGAATCACTGAGCAGCGCCGCCGATCGCGACGACGCCATCACCCTGTCGCGGGCCTGGCGTCTGATCCGATCAAGCGCGCAGGTGGCGATCTTCTTCACCTTCCTGATTCTTTTCACCCTGGCCCTGTTCCTCCAGGACCCGATCCTGGAGAGCTATGGAGCTGATGTGTTCGGCATGCCCATCGCCGCCACCGCGTCGCTCAATGCGCTCTGGGGGTCCGGCACATTGGTGGGTCTGATCCTGGCCGGTTTGTGGATCGTGCCGCGTCTAGGCAAATTCGCGGCGGCCCGCCTTGGCTGTCGACTGATCCTGATCTCCTTATTGCTCCTGCTGCTGGCCGGCTTCACCGCCCGTGTGGCAGTTCTGCAAGGGCTGATGATCCTGTTCGGCCTGGCTTCCGGCATCGGAACCAACAGTGCGCTCTGCCTGATGCTTGATCTCACCCTGCCCGAGGCGGCCGGCACTTTTGTCGGGGTGTGGGGCCTGGCCCAGGCATTGTCCCGGGCCATCGCCAAGTTGCTCGGTGGTGGCCTGCTCGACCTTGGTCGAGCACTCTTCCCTTTGCAGGGACCCTTCCCCCCCTTCGCTCTTGTGCTGGGCATCGAGGCACTGGTCGCACTGGCTGCCTTGCTGATGCTCAGCCGCGTCAATCTGCACCGGTTCCGCGAGGACACCAGCCGCAGCCTCACCCAGGTGCTTGCCATGGAGCTCGGATGACCTTTGCCCACGCGTTGCCGGCGGATGCGCTGCGGCTCAACTCCCTGCTTGATGCGGTGGCAGAGCGGCAACGCAACGATTTTGGCCACATGGCATTCGAAGCCAAGGCCGATGGCAGCTTGATCACCGCCTGCGATCGCTGGAGTGACGAGACCCTGGTGCAGGGCCTGGCTGAGCTCTATCCCGGCGAAGGGGTGCTGAGCGAGGAGGGGAGGCATCTTGTCCCTGCCACAGAGGCGTTCTGGGTGGTGGATCCCCTTGATGGCACCACCAACTTCGCGGCGGGCATCCCTTACTGGGCCATTTCGATGGCCCGCTTCGAGGCAGGGGTTCCCGTGTTGGCCCTCCTTGATGTCCCTCCGCTGCGACAACGCATCGTGGCGGTGCGGGGCCAGGGAGCGTGGCGTAACGGCAAACGTCTCTTGCCGCCGTCCACCCAGCAGCTGCAGACCGGTTGTGCGTCCCTGTGCAGCCGGTCGATCGGCGTGCTGCAGAAGCTCCCCGACCGCAGGTTTCCCGGCAAGATCCGCCTGCTCGGTGTGGCCAGCTTGAACCTCGTCAGCGTGGCAATGGGCCAGACCGTCTCAGCTCTGGAGGCCACGCCCAAGATCTGGGATCTGGCCGCGGCCTGGCTTGTGCTTACAGAGCTGGGCTGCTCTCTGCAGTGGCTGCAACGCAGTCCCACCCCTCTAGTAGCTGGCGAAAGCCTTGCGAGCACAGACTTTCCCGTGCTTGCGGCGAGCAATAGCGAGCAGCTGGCACGCTTCGCGCCATGGGCGGAGGCATTGGTTGAAGCGGGGGG
>NZ_JAHLYO010000023.1:0-10091 GCF_025128015.1 Synechococcus sp. CS-1333 | reverse complement strand
GTAGGCCTCGCGGTAGTTCACCGTGATCCAATAGGCATAGAGCTTCGCCACCCCATAGGGGCTGCGCGGATAGAAGGGTGTGGTTTCCTTCTGCGGTATCTCCTGCACCAGCCCATACAGCTCACTGGTGCTGGCCTGGTAGATGCGCGTTTTCGGCGTGAGCCCCAGCATCCGCACCGCCTCCAGGATGCGCAGCGTGCCCATGGCATCGCTGTTGGCGGTGTACTCCGGCGCCTCAAAGCTCACCGCCACATGGCTCTGGGCGCCAAGGTTATAAATCTCATCCGGCTGCACCTGCTGGATGATCCGGATCAGATTCGTGCTATCGGTTAAATCGCCGTAGTGCAGCGTGAGCCGCGGATCCTCTTCATGGGGATCCTGATAAAGATGATCGATGCGCGCCGTATTGAAGCTGCTGGCGCGGCGCTTGATGCCGTGCACCGCGTAGCCCTTCTCCAGCAGCAGCTCGGTGAGGTACGAGCCGTCCTGGCCGGTGATGCCTGTGATCAGTGCGGTCTTGGCGGCTGGGGGCACCGGCGGGCTTCGGCGTGGATTTGATGCCAACAAACTACGCCGAGAAGGCAAAAATGTCTGGCCTGGTCCGGTGGGTCACGTGGCTACTCACACACGTCACGATCGCGCAGGCCTGCGCATCAAGGAATAGGGGACATTGCTGTTCTTGCTGTTGGGATGGCTACCGCCATGGCGTTTCGGCCAGGCGCTGCAGGCACCACGCCCCGAAACTGCCATGGAGCGCTGCTCCGTGGGGGGCAGCCGCCGGCAGCGCCTCAGCCGCCGCCGCCAGCGCCGCCAGCCAGGCAACTCCATCGTCGCCGTCGGGCCGCTGCCAACCCACCCCCAGCTCCACCGCCTCCGTCGCCAGCCAGCCCTCGCCGTAGCCGGCCGCCGCCGCCGGCAGGCCCAGCGCGGCGCGGCTGGCGGCCCATTGCCACACCATGCCGCTGCTGCGCTGGCCGTAGCGCCGTGGGTCGTAGGCCAGCAGCGCCACCGGGCAGCGCGCCAGCCAGTGCTGCATCGCCCCGCTCTCGATCTCCCCCTCCAGCAACACCAGGCCGATGCCGGCCGCCTCCGCCCGCTGCAGCAGCTGCCGCTCCTGCGGCTCCAGCCCCGTGTGGCTGTGACGGTGAAACAACCAGCCCCAGCCGGCCAGCGCTGGCGGCACCCCTTGCTCCACCAGGCTCTCCAGCACCGCCAACGCTTCCGCCCGGCCCTTGCCGGCTTTCAGGTCACCCCAATGCAGCAGCACCAGCGGCGGTGCTGCCGCCGGCAGCGGCTGCGGCGTGCACCCAGCTCCCACCACCGCCGGGTGCACGCCGCCATCGCTCAGCCCGGTGGCCGCCAGCAGTGGCGCATACAACCCCTGCTGCTGCCGGCTGGGCAAGGCCAGCGTGAGCTGGTGGCCCTGCTGCGCCGCCGCCCTGGCCAACGCCGCCAGCGCCACCCGGCAGCAGGCCGTGGCCTGGGCGTCGCCAGCGGCGCCATCCAGCCGTTCCCCCGGCGCAAACATCAGGCTCACCAGCACCCTCGCCGCCGGCGCCCCTGCCAGGTAGCGCGCCAGCCCCAGCAACTGAAACGGCAGCAGGCTGTGGGCCAGCCAGGCGCTCACCGGCGCAGCCGGCGCCGCCGCCGCCAGCGCCAGCTGCTGCTCCAGCCGCCGCGCCAGCTGCAACGCCCCACCCAGTTCCAGCCACAGCCGCGGGTCCACATAGCCGCAGCCGCTGAACACACCCCGCAGCGGCTGCGGTGCCGTGGCCTCCGCCTCCAGAGCCACATCCGCCCACAGCTCCGCCTGCCACCCGCCCTGGCGCAGGGCCGCCAGCAGCGGCCGGTTCACTTCGCCGTGGTGCCCCACCGTGCTGGCGTAGGCCGGATCCACGATCACCAACCGGGCCATGGCGGTTTAACCCCGTCGCCGGCAACGTAGGCGACAGAATCCTGTTCATCCATTCCGGAGTGCCGATGGCCGATCTGCTGGAGCTGGGCCGGCGCGGCCATCACACGGAACTGGCCCAGCACGCTGCCGCGGCACGCTCCAGCGCGGCTTGGTCGGCGGCTGCCGCGCTCGAATTCGCCTGCGCCTGGCTGCTGGCCGGTGATCTGCGCCAGGCGGATCTCGCTGTGCTGGAGGCCGATCAGTGCGACCCCTCCCTCGGCCTGGTGCCGGATGTGTGGGGCCTCTGGCCCGCACCACCCGCCCAGGAGGGTGCGGAGCGCCAGCAGGCGCTGGCCTGGGCGGAGCGTTACCGCGCCTGGCGCCGGCCCGATCCCCAGGCCCTCTGGCAGCAGCTGCTGCCCCGCCTGCAGGCCCATTGGAAGCTGGCTCTGGAACCCGATCTCGGCGATCTGCTCCTGATCCTTTCCCGCACCTCTGAGGCGGCGTCCGCGCCCCTCGATCCGCCCCTGCAGCCGGAGCTGGCGCTCTTGGTGGGCGATGCCGAGATCGCCGCCGAACCCGCCGCCAGCAACCGCTACTGGCAGCTGCTGGCCAGCCTCTGGCCCCAGTGGGCCCTGGCCCGCATCCGCGCGGCCGATCTCGCCCTCGCCCGCGGTGAAGTGGAGGCCAGTGGCCGCTGGCTGCAGGAGCCATCAGCCGCCGCCCAGGCCAATCCCTGGTTCCACGATGTGGTGGCCCGCCACGCCGTGCAGCGCGGCGCCGTCGACGCCGCCCTTGACGCCTGGGCGGAAGCGATCCGCATGGCCCAGGCCGATGCCAGCACCACCGGCCTGGCGGAGCTGTTTGAGCAACGCCGCCGCGAGGCCCGGCGTGGTCCGGGGGTGCTGCAGGTGCGCAGCCTCGCCAACCGCGGTGAGCTGGAAGCCGCCGGCGCCCTGCTGGAGCGGCTGCTGACCGACGATCCCCAGTGGCAGCCGCTGCGCAGCCTGAAGGAGCAACTGCGCGCAGGGCTGCCCTCAGCCGCTGCGGCCGGGCCGACTGACCCGCCTGGTGGGATGGCGGAAGGAAGAGAGGCAGGCCCCGATTGGCTCGAGCGGGCCACGGAGCGGTTGCAGGCTCTTGGTGTGGCCCCGCCGCCCCTGTCCCCGCTGGCGCCTGACGCTGACATCGACGCCATCACGCGCCGGTTCAGCGACTACGAAGCCCGCTTCGCACTGGCCTGATCAGGCACTGGCCTGAACACCATCAGCCCTGCCGTTCCACGCGTTCCAGCAGCGCCTCAATCAGGCCTTCCGCCCGCTGCAGCTGTTCGCGCTGGCGCTGCACCAGCTGCTCCTGCTGCTGCTGGGCCAGGTAGGTGGTTTCCAGCTCTTCCTGCACCTGCTGCAGCATCAGCAGATTCAGCTCCGCCTCATCGCGGGCCTCCTCCAGCTGGCTGCGGAGGCTGACGATCTGCGCCTCCAGGTGCTGGGGGTCGGCGGCCGTGGCGTGGGTGGGTTCGCTCATCGGCGATACCTTAATCAAGTTCACCGAGTAACAATCGATTGGAGCCAACGGTCGCTGTTGCCTCATCCCCCTCCGCGGCCGCGCCCCATGTGGAGGTGCAGCGGTTCACCGATTTCGCTGGCTTTGAAGCCTTCATCCAGCGCAACCATCACCTCTGGAGCCAGCAGGTGCAACAGGCCCTGCGCCTGATCGCCCTCAACGGCATCCTCGATCCGATCAGCGGATCCGCCCTGCCGGCCAGCGCCCTGCAGCTGAAGGGCAGCAATTACCGCGAAACCCTGGAGGTGCACGGCTGCCTGGCGCGCCATCGCGCCCTGTGGTTGTTGATGCAGGAGCTGATCAACAACGGCGAGGTGCCCGCCGCCGCCGAGCTCGACCTCTACTGCCCTGAAGCGATCACCCCGTTCGCCCAGCTCCTGCGCCAGCGCTTCCCCCGGGTGATCTGCAGCGAATACCTCCCCGATCCCGGCGATCCGCAACGCGAGCACTTCTCCCATCAAGACCTCTGCGCCCTCACCCTGGGCGATGCCTGCGTGGATCTGGTGCTCTGCAACGAGCTGTTCGAGCACCTCTACGACCTGCCCGCCGCTCTGTCGGAAATCGCCCGCATCCTGCGGCCCGGCGGCCATCTGGTGGCCACCTTCCCCTTCGCTTACAACCGCTACGACACGATCGTGAAAGCACGCCACCGCCCCAGCGCGGCGCCAGGCGTGGCGGCTGAAGCCGAACTGCTGGAAGAAGCGGACTATCACGGCGATCCCGTGCATCCCAAGCAGGGCAGCCTTGTGTATCAGATTCCGGGTTGGGAGTTGCTCGATCAGGCTCGCAAGGCCGGTCTCGCCACCCCCACCATCCATTGGGTCGCCGCCCCCAGCTATGGCATCCTCGGCCAGGAAATTCCCGCCGTGATGGTGCTGGTGGCGGGTCGAGCCTGATCACTGGCCCCAAGCACATCAACAGCGGCGCTGGTGCTCCAGATACCAGCGCACTGTCGCCGCCAGGCCCTCTTCAAAGTTGTGGCGCGGCTGCCAGCCAAGTTCTGCGCTGATGCGGGTGGGATCAATGGCGTAGCGCCGGTCATGTCCAGGCCGGTCCGTCACCGGTGTGATCAAGCGGCTGTGAGGAGCTCCAGTTGGCTTCAGCTCATCCAGCAGGATGCAGATCGCCTCCACCACCTGCTGATTGGTGCGCTCTCCATGGCCTCCCACGCAATAGCTGCCGCCCAGCTCCCCACGATTCGCCGCTAGCAGCAGCGCATCCACGTGATCCTCCACATACAGCCAATCACGCACATTGGCCCCATCGCCATAAAGCGGAATCGGCTCGCCGGCCGCCGCCTTGAGGATCACCACCGGGATCAGCTTCTCGGGGAACTGCCAGGGGCCGTAGTTGTTGGAGCAGTTGGTGAGCACCACCGGCAGGCCGTAGGTGTGGTGCCAGGCGTTCACCAGGTGGTCGCTGGCCGCCTTGCTGGCTGAATAGGGGCTGCGCGGGTCGTAGAGGGTGGTCTCCGAGAAGCGCCCCGCGGGCCCCAACGAGCCGAACACCTCATCGGTGCTGATGTGGTGGAAGCGGAAAGTGTCGCGGCGTTCAGCCGGTAGCTGCTCCCAGTGGCTGCGCACCGCCTGCAGCAGGTGGAAGGTGCCGTTCACGTTGCTGGCGATGAACGCCGCCGGGCCCTCAATCGAGCGGTCGACATGGCTCTCGGCCGCCAGATGCAGCACCAGATCCGGATCCGCCTGGCGCACCGCCGCCTCCGTGGCCGCCGCGTTGGTGAGGTCCACCCGCAGCAACTGGTGGCGGCTCTGCCCATCGGGGCAGAGGGCCCGAGGGCCGAGCTCCGCCAGTACCCCCTCGATGCTGGTGAGATCGCTGGCGTAGCCGCACTTGTCGAGGTTGAACACCAGCGCCTCGGTTTCGCGCAGCAGCCGGCGCACCACCGCACCGCCGATAAAGCCGGCGCCGCCGGTCACCAGGATGCGGTGGCGGCCGGCGAGGAGGTCTGAAACATCGGGTGGGCTGGTTGCAGACATGGGTGAAGCGGCCAAGGGATGATGTAGTACAGGTGTACAAAACTGGCGGCGATCGGAATCGGGCCGCACTGCTTAGGGCGAATCAAGCGTCTCAGGATCTGGATCCGGCGCCGCCCTGGTGGCGGCCTGGGTTTGCTGAGCTGGTCACGATTCCAGCTCCGCTTGCCAGGGATTGAGGGTCGCCACCCCGGTTGGTGTGAAGTGCCGCGGATTGCGTGTCACCACCGTGAGGCCCCGCTCCAGCGCCGTTGCAGCGATCAGCAGGTCGGCACCGTCGTGGCCGATCTCGGCTGAGAGCTGCCCCCAGCGACGCGCCACGCCCACGTCCACAGGCAACAGCCGATCGCCATACAGCCGCAGCAACTGGTCTAGCCATCCCGCCAACTGCAGCGCAAATCCGGCATCGGTGGTGCGCTTGCGGGCAATGCCCCGTTCGATCTCGCCGATGCTCACCACACTCAGAAAACAATCCTCCTGCCGCTGCCTGCCGATCCAGGCCACCACACCCGGATCACGCTGGCGCAGCCGCAGTTCGGAGAGCACCATCGTGTCGATCAAGAACACGGGAACTCCCTCGGCGTCAGGGGCATCCGCTCGAAGCCCTCGTCGTCTTGCGGCATCTGCAGCAACAGTTCGGACAGCGAGGGCGCGTTGGCCACGTCGAGGCGCTGCAGTCGCTGGTAGTCCTCGGCCGACAGCACCACACTCACCCACTTGCCACGGCGCGTCACCTTTTGTGGTTGGCCCAGGGCGGCCGCATCCACCACCGCGCTGAAGCGGTTCTTGGCGTCCTGGAGGGTCCAGATGGCATCCATGGCCGTGGTAGCTAGCTGATCCAGCTAGCCTAATGCTGGCGATCACGCCACGGCCTCCAGCAGCTGACGCAGCGCCTGACGCCAGTGCAGCGCAGGCAGGGCAAGCACCTGGCGGGTGCTGGAGGTTTCCAGCAGCGAATAGCTGGGGCGTTGCGCCGGGGTGGGGTAATCGGCTGTGGTGAGCGGGTTCACAGCGGCCATTCGCTCCAGCAGCCCCAGCTCCACGCCCAGCTCGCCCACCGCCACGGCCACGTCGTACCAGCTGGCGGCACCGGCCTCGCTCCAGTGCAGGATCAGCGGCAAAGGCCTGGCGGGTGGTGAACCGGCCACCTCAATCAGCCGCCAGCAGGCCGCCGCCAGGGTGAGCGTGCTGGTGGGGCAGCCCACCTGATCCGCCACCACACCGATCTGCTGCTTCTCCCGGTGCAGCCGCAGCATCGTGAGCGCAAAGTTCCTGCCCACCGGCCCCATCACCCAACTGGTGCGCAGGATCACGCCCTTGCCGCCACGGCCCAGCACTTCTTCCACCGCTTCTTCGCCGGCGGCCTTGCTACGGCCGTAGACCCCCAGCGGCGCACGCTGCTGCTCCGTGCGATACGGACTGCCCTGCTGGCCGTTGAACACAAAATCAGTGCTCACCTGCAACAAGCCTCCGCCGCTTTCCAGCAGCGCCTCGGCAAAGGCGCGCGGCGCGGCGCCGTTCACCGCCAGGGCCAGCTCCGGCTCGCTTTCGGCTTTGTCCACCGCCGTGTAGGCGCCGCCATTGAGCACCCAATCGGGACGGTGTGACCGCACCGCCGCGCGGCAGGCCGGGGCATCCGCGAGATCCAACGCCATCACGCCCTCGCCGCCGCTGCGGCTGCTGGCGATCAACTCCACCCCCGCAGGCACCTGCTGGCGCAGGGCCTGGCCCAGCTGGCCGGCAGCGCCGGTGAGCAGCACTTTCACGCGAACACCTCCCCGGCGGCCAGCGCCTGCGCCAGCGTGGGGGCGGCGGCATCCTTCACGGCCAGCAGCGGCTCGCTGATCCCCAGCGGCGCCAGCGGCCAAGCGATCGCCACCTCTGGATCGTTCCAGCGCAGCGAGCGCTCGCAGGCCTTGCTCCAGAAGCCGCTCGCCTTGTACAACACCTCGGCTGTGTCGCTGAGGGTGAGGAAACCGTGGGCAAAACCCACCGGCACCCACAGCTGCTGCTGGTTGCCGGCACTCAGCTCGGCAGCCACCCACTGGCCGAACGTGGGCGAGGGGCGGCGCATGTCGACCGCCACATCAAAGATGGTGCCGCTGGTGCAACGCACCAGTTTCCCCTGGGGCTCAGGTTCCAGCTGGTAGTGCAGCCCTCGCAGCACGCCACAGCTGGAACGGGAGTGGTTGTCCTGAACAAAGGTGGTGGGCGTACCCACCGCTGCATCAAAGCGGCGCTGGTTCCAGCTCTCGAAAAAGAAGCCCCGCTCATCGCCAAACACCTGCGGCGTGATCAGCAGCGGCCCCTGCATCACCACGCCGCTGGCCGTGCTGAGCCGCTCAACCTGCATCGCTTCTCTCCTGCAGCAGCGACAGCAGGTAGCTGCCGTAGCCGCTTTTCTTCAGCGGCAGAGCCAGCCCCTCCAGCTGCTCGCCGCTGATCCAGCCCTGCCGCCACGCCACCTCCTCCGGACAGCCCACCTTCAAACCCTGCCGGTGCTCCAAGGTGCGGATGTAGCTGGTGGCCTCGTGCAACGAATCGCAGGTGCCCGTATCCAGCCAGGCCATACCGCGGCCCATCAGCTCCACCTTCAGCAGCCCCTCCTCCAGGTACTGCCGGTTCAGATCGGTGATCTCCAGCTCACCCCGCGCCGAGGGCTGCACCCGCTCGGCCCGCTCCACCACGGTGTCGTCATAGAAATACAGCCCCGTTACCGCATAGCGCGACTTCGCACGCTTCGGCTTTTCCTCCAGGCTCAGCACCTGGCCCTGCGCATCGAACTCCACCACCCCGTAGCGCTCTGGATCACGCACCGGGTAGGCAAACACCGTGGCCCCCACGCCGCTTGCACAGCAGGCCTGCAACTGCACGCTCAGGTCGTGACCGTGGAACAGGTTGTCCCCCAGCACCAGCGCCACCGGCGCCCCATCCAGAAATCTGGCACCGATCAGAAACGCCTGGGCCAACCCATCCGGGCTCGGCTGCACCGCATAGCGAATGGCCATCCCCCAGGCGCTGCCATCGCCCAGCAACCGCTCGAACGACGGCTGATCCACCGGCGTGGTGATCACCAGCACATCGCGAATTCCCGCCAGCATCAACGTGCTCAGCGGGTAATACACCATCGGCTTGTCATACACCGGCAGCAACTGCTTGCTCACCGCCTGGGTGATCGGATGCAGGCGCGTGCCACTGCCACCGGCCAAGATAATTCCCTTACGCATCATCCCTTGAGGCCATGGCCAGCAAGCTCACGGGGCAACAGTTTAGGCGTGAAATCAGAGGAATTCAATCCAGGATTCTGCCAATCAAAACGCCACCAAACCCGTAAAAGATGATGGGTACAGTTTCCACATTCATAACGCGGGGGATCTGATTTCTGTTGGCTCAGAAGCTCCAGCATCAGCACATTCAGCCCTCCGAACCGCAGCATACTCACGCGCGCCAATGTACAGCGCTTCGGTGGTAATGCTCACTATCGCCATGGCCGCCTCCAGCAGGCTCCAGTGAACCTGCTCCACCCCAAAAGGGCACACCCTTCGGGCGCAGTCACCTGGATGGGGGCTAAAGCCTCGCGCTGCCACTGTTGGCAAATTCGGCCACCGTGCCCGCCAGCCCCTCCGCCAACGGGATGCGGGCGCGCCAGCCCAGGCCCGCCAGGCGGCTCACGTCCAGCTGCTTTTTGGGGGTGCCGTCGGGCTTGGTGCTGTCCCACTCCAGGCTGCCGGCAAAGCCAGTGGCGGCCGCCACCGCTTCCGCCAGCTCGCGGATCGTGAGATCCACGCCCGTGCCCACATTCAGAAACTGCAGCTCTTCCGGCCCCGGCTGCCAGCGCTCCAGCGCGAACACGCACGCCTCGCCCAGATCATCCACATGCAGGAATTCCCGCAGCGGTGTGCCGGTGCCCCAGCAGGTCACGCACGATGCCTTGGCCAGGGCCGCCTCATGAAACCGCCGGATCAAGGCCGGCAGCACATGGCTGTTGGTGGGGTGGTAGTTGTCGCCAGGCCCATACAGATTGGTGGGCATCAGGCTGATCGCATCGAAGCCGTGCTGGATCCGCAGTGCCGCACACCGCTGCGCCAGGCACTCTCGATCACGTTGTTCTGGATCTTGAGGTTGTCGAGCAGGAAATCAGCCGGATAGCTGCTGTTCGCCGCAATGCCCCCCACCTTCGCGGCCGCCAGCACCACCACCGTGGGCTGATGCGCCGCAAACCAGGCCGCAACTGCGCTTCTCGCGTGCCTTGGTGGGATCACCCAGCAGCGTTTCCACCTCCGCCGGCCGGAAGTAGCGCGGGTCGATCCGCACCACCACTTCGCCGCTGCTGCTGCAGCATCCGCCACTGCATCTCCACGTAATCCCTGGCGTGCCCCCAATCACGCAGCGAATCGATGTTGCCCATGTAGAGGCAATCCTCCAGCCCTTCGTTGATCCGTGCCAGGCCGCGCGTGATCTTGCGCGTCACAAACGTTTCACCCCGCCGGGGTGATTCGTGGTTGAACAGAATCCCATTGCAGGCATACATGCCGTAGGCCTCGCGGTAGTTCACCGTGATCCAATAGGCATAGAGCTTCGCCACCCCATAGGGGCTGCGCGGATAGAAGGGTGTGGTTTCCTTCTGCGGTATCTCCTGC
>NZ_JAHLYO010000022.1:0-24975 GCF_025128015.1 Synechococcus sp. CS-1333 | reverse complement strand
GCTGCAGCAGCTGGGCCTGCGCGATGCGCTCAACCTCGATGGCGGCAGCTCCACCGGCCTGATGCTCTCCGGCACCCTGTCGGTGCAGGGCCGAGGGGTGGCCGCCCGCATCCACAACGGCCTGGGCCTGGTGCCTCGTGACCCCTCCCGCGCCGCCGACGCCTCAGAGGGCTCCACAGCCAGCTCCCCTTGAGACCGCTGCCTAACGGCGAGCTGTTGCGTAACGGTGGGCTGCTGCTGAACGCGGGCTTACCGCATACCCGCGGGCTCCGGTCTGGAACCTGCATGCGGCGCGGAAGCCTCCCATGGCCGGACAGCTCGGCAGGGTCGGGGCGCTGCCAGAGTGAAGGCCACCACGCCATCCTTGCTGAGTTCTCCCAATGCCCCGAGGCCTCACCGTGCAGCTGACGCCGGCAGCCGCCGCCGAACTCGGTCGCCAGGCCGCTGTGGCCGGCACGCCGGGGCTGATGCACCTCGATCTGGTGGAGGGCACCTGCGAGCAGTGGGTGATCCGCCTGCGTCCGGGGCATCTGGCCGGCACCCCTGTGGCCCGTGCCGATGGCCTCACCCTGCATGCACCCGCCGACCAGATCGGCCAGCTGGCCGGCCTGAGCCTTGATTACCGCGGCGATCTCAGCGGTGGCGGGTTTCTGATCCGGCCGGGCGAGGGGGTGGCGTGCTGCCCGTGCGGAGCCGCCTTCAGCCGTCAAGGGCGTCGGGGTGCCACGACAAAGTAAGGTGGCGGATTGTGGAAAACGGTCGGACGTCCGACCCATCTCTCCGGCCCTCAATGCCCACGATCCAGCAGCTGATCCGCTCCGAGCGGCAACGCCTCACCCGCAAGACCAAATCCCCAGCGCTGCGGGCCTGCCCCGAGCGCCGTGGTGTGTGCACCCGCGTGTACACCTCCACGCCGAAGAAGCCCAACTCGGCGCTTCGCAAGGTGGCCCGCGTGCGGCTCACCTCCGGCTTTGAGGTCACCGCCTACATCCCCGGCATCGGCCACAACCTGCAGGAGCACTCCGTCGTGCTGATCCGCGGCGGTCGGGTCAAGGATCTGCCCGGGGTCCGCTACCACATCATCCGCGGCACCCTCGACACCTCCGGTGTGAAGGATCGCCGCCAGAGCCGCTCCAAGTACGGCGCCAAGGCTCCCAAGGCCTGAGTCCTGCCTCTTCGTTTCCCTTTCCCGCTTCCCTCTCCTCAGGTTTATGTCACGCCGCAACGCTGCCGAGAAGCGCCCGGTTCTCCCCGACCCCCAGTTCAACAGCAGGCTGGCAACCATGGTTGTGGCCCGGCTGATGAAGCACGGCAAAAAGTCCACCGCACAGCGGATTCTTTCTGATGCCTTCGGGCTGATCAGCGAACGCACCGGCGCCGACGCGCTGGAAGTGTTCGAAACCGCCGTGCGCAATGCCACCCCCCTGGTTGAAGTGCGCGCCCGCCGCGTTGGGGGCGCCACCTACCAGGTGCCGATGGAAGTGCGGCAGGAGCGGGGCACCGCCATGGCTCTCCGCTGGCTGGTCAACTTCTCGCGCGCCCGCAACGGCCGCAGCATGGCCCAGAAGCTGGCAGGTGAACTCATGGACGCGGCCAACGAAGCCGGCAGCGCGGTGCGCAAGCGCGAGGAAACCCACAAGATGGCAGAAGCGAACAAAGCCTTCGCCCACTACCGCTACTGAGTTCACCGGCTCTGCCTGGATCGCGGAATCCCGGCACACCAGAGCTAACCCTTACACTTACTCCGCATTTTTGTCGATCACCCTTCGGAGACCTCAGCTCGTGGCCCGCGCCTACCCCCTGGAACGCGTCAGAAATATCGGGATTGCCGCCCACATCGACGCGGGCAAAACCACCACCACCGAGCGGATTCTCTTCTACTCAGGTGTCGTCCACAAGATGGGCGAGGTGCACGATGGCGCCGCCGTCACCGACTGGATGGAGCAGGAGCGGGAGCGCGGCATCACCATCACTGCGGCGGCCATTTCCACCAGCTGGAAGGACAACCGCATCAACATCATCGATACCCCCGGCCACGTCGACTTCACGATTGAAGTGGAGCGGTCGATGCGGGTTCTCGATGGGGTGGTGGCTGTGTTCTGCGCCGTGGGTGGCGTCCAGCCCCAGTCCGAAACCGTGTGGCGGCAGGCCGATCGCTACAACGTGCCCCGCATCGTGTTCGTCAACAAGATGGACCGCACGGGTGCCAACTTCCTGAAGGTCTACGACCAGATCAAGGACCGCCTGAAGGCCAACGCGGCACCGATCCAGCTGCCGATCGGAGCAGAAGGAGACCTCAAGGGCATCATCGACCTGGTGCGCCAGAAGGCGATCATCTACACGAACGATCTCGGCACCGACATCCTCGAGGGAGACATCCCCGACGACATGAAGGAAGAAGCCGCACTCTGGCGCGGCAAGCTCATGGAATCGGTGGCCGAAACCGATGAGGAGCTCCTCGACAGTTACCTTGAAAACGGCGAACTCACCGACGAGCAGCTGGTCAAGGGCATTCGCGTCGGCGTGGTGAAGCACGGCCTGGTGCCGATGCTCTGCGGATCCGCCTTCAAGAACAAAGGGGTGCAACTGGTGCTCGACGCAGTCGTCGACTACCTGCCCGCACCGGTGGACGTTCCGCCGATCACCGGCCTGCTGCCCGACGGCACCGAGTCCAACCGTCCATGCGACGACAATGCTCCCTTCAGCGCACTGGCCTTCAAGGTGATGGCCGACCCCTACGGCAAACTCACCTTCGTGAGGATGTACTCGGGGGTGCTGCAGAAGGGCAGCTATGTGATGAACAGCACCAAAGACAAGAAGGAGCGGATCTCCCGCCTGATCCTGCTCAAAGCAGACGATCGCGAAGAAGTTGACGAACTGCGCGCTGGTGATCTCGGGGCCGTTCTCGGCCTCAAGGACACCACCACCGGCGACACGCTCTGCGTGGAGAGTGCGCCCATCATTCTGGAATCCCTGTTCATCCCAGAACCGGTGATCTCGGTGGCGGTGGAGCCCAAGACCAAGGGCGACATGGAGAAACTCTCCAAAGCACTGCAGTCCCTCTCTGAGGAAGATCCCACCTTCCGCGTTTCCACCGACCCTGAAACGGGCCAGACCGTGATCGCCGGCATGGGCGAGCTTCACTTGGAAATCCTGGTGGATCGCATGCTGCGGGAGTTCAAGGTGGAAGCCAACATCGGCGCTCCGCAGGTGTCTTACCGCGAAACGATCCGCGGCAAGGCCAAAGGTGAAGGCAAGTTCGCCCGCCAGACCGGCGGTAAAGGCCAATACGGCCATGTGGTGATCGAAATGGAGCCGGGTGAGCCCGGTTCCGGCTTTGAGTTCGTCAACAAGATCGTCGGCGGCATCGTGCCGAAGGAATACATCGGTCCTGCCGAAAACGGCATGAAGGAAACCTGCCAGTCCGGCGTGATTGCCGGTTTCCCGATGATCGATGTGAAGGTCACCATGGTGGACGGGTCCTACCACGATGTCGACTCTTCGGAGATGGCTTTCAAGATCGCTGGTTCGATGGCCTTCAAGGACGGCGTCAAGAAGTGCAATCCTGTACTCCTTGAGCCGATGATGAAGGTGGAAGTCGAAATCCCCGAGGACTACCTCGGTTCGGTGATCGGCGACCTCTCCTCACGTCGCGGGCAGGTCGAAGGCCAGTCCATCGACAACGGACAATCCAAAGTCCAAACCAAGGTGCCCTTGGCCGAGATGTTCGGCTACGCCACCCAGCTCCGATCCATGACCCAGGGTCGGGGTATTTTCTCGATGGAGTTCAGCCATTACGAGGAAGTTCCTCGCAATGTGGCTGAGGCCATCATCTCCAAGAATCAGGGCAATTCCTGATCTCTCACCCCCAACCAACACCCCCGATTCTTTCCTTCAATGGCTCGCGAGAAGTTTCAGAGGAACAAACCTCACGTCAACATCGGCACCATCGGCCACGTTGACCACGGCAAAACCACCCTCACCGCCGCCATCACCAACGTGCTGGCATCCCTTGGCCAAGCGAAAGCTCAGGCCTATGACGACATCGACGGTGCTCCTGAGGAGAAGGAACGGGGCATCACCATCAATACCGCCCACGTCGAGTACGAGACAGAAGGCCGTCACTACGCCCACGTCGACTGCCCGGGTCACGCGGACTACGTCAAGAACATGATCACGGGTGCCGCCCAGATGGACGGCGCCATCCTGGTCGTGGCCGCCACCGATGGCCCCATGGCCCAGACCAAGGAGCACATCCTGCTGGCCAAGCAGGTGGGCGTGCCCGCCCTGGTGGTGTTCCTGAACAAGAAGGACATGGTCGACGACGAGGAAATCCTCGAGCTCGTCGAACTGGAAATGCGTGAGCTGCTCAGCAGCTACGACTTCCCGGGTGACGACATCCCCATCGTGGCCGGCTCCGCTCTGAAGGCTCTCGAGTTCATCCAAGGGGGCGGCAAAGGCAACCGGGGTGACAACGAATGGGTCGACAAGATCCTTGACCTCATGGACGCGGTGGATGAATCCATCCCCGAACCCGAGCGCGAAATCGACAAGCCCTTCCTGATGGCTGTCGAAGACGTGTTCTCGATCACCGGTCGTGGCACCGTGGCCACTGGCCGGATCGAGCGCGGCAAGGTGAAAGTGGGCGAAACCGTTCAGATCGTCGGCATCAAGGACACCCGCGAAACCACCGTCACCGGGGTCGAGATGTTCCGCAAGCTGCTCGACGAAGGCATGGCGGGCGACAACGTCGGTCTGCTGCTGCGCGGCATTCAGAAGGAAGACATCGAACGCGGGATGGTGCTGGTCAAGCCCAACTCGATCAAGCCCCACACTAAGTTCGAAGGTGAGGTCTACGTCCTGAAGAAGGAAGAAGGCGGCCGTCACACCCCCTTCTTCGCCGGCTATCGCCCGCAGTTCTACATCCGCACCACCGACGTGACCGGCCAGATCACGGCCTTCACCGCCGACGACGGCACCAACGTGGAGATGGTGATGCCCGGTGACCGCATCAAGATGTCCGCCGAGCTGATCTGCCCGGTGGCGATTGAGCAGGGCATGCGCTTCGCCATCCGCGAAGGCGGCCGCACCATTGGTGCGGGCGTGGTGTCCAAGATCGTGGAATGATCCTGATCTAGGGTCTTGGCCTTGGGGGGCGTGCCTGCGCTCAGGCTTCTCCCCCCTCTGCTTGCCCCTTCCGGCTTTCAGGCCACTCGCACCTCGGCAATTCAGGCTTCAAGCCTGATTCATCGTTTTCTGCACCGGCAGCGTTCTTGCTGGCGGATGCCTCACCCGCATTTCCCCATGTCCACCGCCATCGCTCAGCAGAAGATCCGCATCCGTCTCAAGGCGTTCGACCGCCGCATGCTGGATCTTTCCTGCGAAAAAATCATCGAAACCGCCGATCACACTGCCGCCACGGCCATCGGCCCCATCCCCCTGCCCACCAAGCGCAAGATCTACTGCGTGCTGCGCTCACCCCACGTGGACAAAGACTCCCGTGAGCACTTCGAAACCCGCACCCACCGCCGCATCATCGACATCTACAGCCCTTCTTCGAAAACGATCGACGCGTTGATGAAGCTTGATCTCCCGAGTGGCGTCGATATCGAAGTCAAGCTCTGAGCCGCATCGGCCCCGCCCCTGCACACGCCTGGCTGTTCGTGAATGGGTTGGCCCAGGCTGCCCCAGAATTCGCTTCTCCTTGCTGCTGCCAGCGCCCCACTGACGCCCCCGCCCGCTTCCCCGGCGGGCTTTGTTTTTTCTAGAATCCCACCGTCAGGCTGCCCGGCGCTTCAGGAGCTGCCAAGGCCGGCGCAGCCAGCGCCAGCCCTTGCCGTTTTGTTTTCTTCGAACATCGACGCAAGACACTTCTCCCTGCCTCTCTCTGGCAAAGCAAACGTGCACCGGCCTTTCGGGTCTTCTTCTCCCATCCACCCGTTTTTCCAGCCCTTTCTCCACCCACCCATCCGTGACTGATCTGGCCGTGAGGGAGCTCCCCCTATTCCCCCTGCCAGATGTGGTGCTGTTTCCGCAGGAAGTGCTGCCGCTGCATATCTTCGAGCCTCGCTACCGCATGCTCCTGCAAACGGTCCTGCAGACGGATCGCCGCTTCGGGGTGATCCGCTGGGACCCACAGGAAAAGAAGATGGCTTCTGTGGGCTGCTGCGCGGAAATCCTCCAGTGCCAGACCCAGGAAGACGATCGCAGCAACATCGTGACCATGGGGCAGCAGCGTTTCCGTGTGCTCGAAGTGGTGCGGGAGGCCCCGTTCCGGGTGGGCATGGTGAGCTGGATCGAAGACGAAACCGACGAGAGCCCGGAAACTCTCAGCGCGTTGGCCGGCAACGTGACCCAGGCCCTGCGGGATGTGGTCGACCTCACGGGCAAGCTCGTGGGGCGGCCGAGCAGCCTGCCCAACGATCTGCCTGACCTGCCCCGGGAGCTCTCGTTCTGGATCGGTTCCCATCTGGGCGGCCCCGTGGCCGATCACCAGCAGAGCCTGCTGGAGCTCACCGACACCGGCGAGCGGCTGCGGCAGGAATTCGCCCTGCTCGACCAGACCCGCCGCCAGCTTGCGGCCCGCACGGTCCTCAAGGACACCTTCAAGGATCTGGGGGAGCCCCCCAGGGATCCCTCCTGATGGCCGGCCTTCCCCTCCCCGCGCTGGCGGCTGTGGCTTCTGTGGTCGTGCTGGCGGGCGCCTTCGTGGTGTGGCAGCGCCGCAACCGCAGCTTCGAGAGCACTGCCACCGTGGCGGAGGCCTACGACCGCTGGACGGAAGACCGGCTGCTCGAGCGGCTGTGGGGCGATCATGTGCACCTCGGTCACTACGGAACCCCACCGCATCGGGCCGACTTCCGTGCCGCCAAGGTGGCCTTCGTCCACGAGTTGGTGCGCTGGAGTGGGCTTGATCAGCTGCCCCCTGGCTCCAGGCTGCTGGATGTGGGCTGCGGCATCGGTGGCAGCGCCAGGATCCTTGCCCGTGACTACGGCTTTGAAGTGCTGGGCATCAGCATCAGCCCGGCGCAGGTGGAGCGGGCCCGTCAGCTCACCCCAGCGGGCCTCAGCTGCCGGTTTGCCGTGATGGATGCCCTTGATCTCGACCTCCCGGATGGGGCCTTTGCTGCGGTGTGGAGTGTGGAGGCAGGGCCGCACATGCCCGACAAGCAGCGCTACGCCGATGAACTGCTGCGCGTGCTGGCTCCCGGTGGGCTGCTGGCGGTGGCCGACTGGAACCGCCGCGATCCCTCCGCAGGAGCGCTCAGCGCAGTGGAGCGCTGGGTGATGCGTCAGCTCCTGGATCAGTGGGCCCACCCGGAATTCGCGAGCATCCCCTCATTTCGCCGCAACCTGGAGCTGAGCGTCCATGCCGGCGGCGCTCACACCGACACCGACGACTGGACCCGCGCAACCCTGCCCTCCTGGATCGATTCGATCCTGGAAGGGGTTCGCCGGCAGGGCGCCGTGCTGGGTCTCGGTCCGGCCGCCGTGCTGCAGGGCATACGCGAAACCCCCACCCTGTTGCTGATGGACTGGGCCTTTCGCCATGGCCTGATGGCGTTCGGTGTCTTCCGCTGCCGCCGCGGGCCGGACACCACGCCCGCGGCGGCCGCCCTGGCTAATCAGCAGGCGAGCGCTCCTCCTCCGCGAGATTCGTGAGCGGATAGGCCCCGAACAGAGCCAGGTGCTGGCACAGCCCCCTGAGCTCCTCGATCGCCTGCTGGAGTGCCTCACCGGCCGCAGGCCGCTCAAGATCCACGAAGAACAGATACTCGCCCATCTCACGTTTGGACGGCCGCGACTCGATTCGGCTCATGTTCAGCTCGCGATGCGCGAAGCAACTGAGCGCCTCCAGCAGCGCACCCGGGCTGTTGGCATGCAAGGAAAACGCCAGGCTGCAGTGGGTGCTGCCTTCGGCTGGACCCCCCTCTTTCTGCAACAGCAGGAAGCGGGTGCAGTTGCCGATCACGTCATTGACCGGATAGGCCAGCACCTCGAGCCCGTGCTCCTCTGCCGCCTGACGCGAGGCGATCGCCGCGCGGAAGCGGCTGCCTGCCACCAGCCGGGCGGCTTCGGCGGTGGAGCTGGTGGGCAGCTGCAGGGCATCGGGCAGGTGTTCCGCCAGCCACTGGCTGCACTGGGCCAGGGCCTGGGGGTGGGAGAGCACCTCGCTCACCCGATCGATCGGTCCGCTGCCCAGCAGGGCATGGCGGATCGGCAGCACCAAGGCCCGGCGGATCTGCAGCTCGGAATGCTCCCAGAGCACATCAAGGCAGGCGGTGACGCCTCCCTCCACCGAATTCTCCACCGGAACCACGGCAGCACTGCAGCCACCATCGGCGAGGGCCTTGACCACAGCACGAATGCTGCCCTGCGGGACGAATTCCGGATCCTGGAAGCCTTCCAGGGCAGCGAACTGGCGCGCCGCCTGTTCTCCGTAGGTGCCGGCGGGTCCGAGGAAGGCGAGACGCATGGGGGAAAGGGAGCGCAGACCGGTGGATAGGATCATCCCCCGCCGGCCTCCCCAGGCGATGTCTCTGGCCTTCAGCGCCAGCCAGCAGCTCACCTTGCCGGTTCACGGGCAGGCCGAGCAGCTGGCCGATTACCTCGATGACGAACAGCGGGTGATCCGGGCCTTGCTGGAACCGCGCCAGCTCACGCCGCTCAGTCCTGGCCACTACCAGTACGAAGTGAGCGGATTCAAGGTGTTTCAACTGCAGGTGCAGCCGGTTGTGCAGTTGCAGGCCCAACGGGAGCCGGGGAGGCTGGAGCTGGAAGCCCTCGATTGCCGCCTCGTGGGGCTCGAAGCCGTGGACGACTTTGAGTTCACACTCCAATCGTGGCTGGCGGTGAACGACGGCGGCCTGGAAGGCGAAGCCCTGCTGGGCGTGCGCGTGAGCCGCCCCACCGTGCTGGGGCTGATCCCGCCGCGCGTGCTGGAGGCCACCGGCCGCTCCCTGCTCAGCGGCATCCTGCTGGGCATGCGCAAGCGGGTGGGCCAGAACCTGCTGAGTGATTTCAGCCAGTGGTGCGAAACCCGCTGAAGCCGCTCCCGGCGGCCGTGTTTTTCCCAGAGGCGGCAGAGCTGCTCACAGGAACCTGGGCGCTCAACGGAGCGGCGGCCAGTCGGTGCCGGCCAGCACCTTGCCCAGAAAGCAGGCCCGGTGCAGCGGCGTGGGCCCGAGCCTGCGCAGGGCCTGGCGATGCAACGCCGTGCCATAGCCGGCGTGCCGCTCCAGGCCATAGCCAGGGAAGCGGCCGGCCAACCGCTGGATCAGGCCATCGCGGGCCTGCTTGGCCACCACGCTGGCCGCGGCGATCGACAGGCAATGGCGATCCCCTCGCACCAGGGTGATCTGTGGCCCGCTCCACAGGCGCAGAGGCAGCACCCCATCGACAATCACGAGGCGGGGCGGCGCTGCCAGCCGCTGCAGCGCTCGCAGCATGGCCAGTTCGGTGGCGCAGCGGATGCCGTGACGGTCGATCTCCTCAGCCGAGGCCTGGCCGAGCGCGAACTGCGCCGCCGCCTCCACAATCAAGGGCAGGAGCCGGCGGCGCTGCAACGGCCGCAGGGCCTTGCTGTCGGTCAGTCCGGCGGCTGCCAGAGGCGGCAGCGCGGATGCCGGCAACACCACGGCGGCGGCGAACACCGGCCCGAACAGGCTGCCCCGCCCAACCTCATCAATCCCTGCACAGACACCGGGATCATGCTGGGCATAGGGATCGGCCGGAAGCTGCGGCTCTGCTGCCTCTCCTTTCCCAGGGTGGGCGCCCACGGGCCGTGGAGAGCGGGCCGGCGCTGGGCTCAGACCGCCGCCGAAGAACGGCGGCGGCGGCGGCGGGGCTCACCGGCCGGGTCGTCGGCAGGGGTTTCGGGGGCGGGATCAGGCACGCTCTGAGCGGCCACAGCGGCAGCCGGGTGGTCGGTGATGCTCACGGCGGCGGGCGTGGCACGGCCGACGGTGCGGGTGATCGGCACCTGCAGCACCGTGGTTTCAATCACGGTGGTGTGGACTGCGGGAGAACGGTCGGTGTCGATCGGCAGCGGGGTGATTTCCACCATCACGGCATCACCGGGATCGCGGGTGGAACTCCAACGGTCGGTGCCGGTCTCTGCCGTGGAAACAACGACGGGGGCGGGAGCATCGCTGGGGTAGTCCGCGGCGGTGCGAGGGGCAGCGGCGCCATCGCCACCGCCACGGCCGCCACGGCGACGCCGCCGGGAGCCTGAGCCTGACAGCTGCTGACGAGCGGCGTCGAGCACCGCCTCCTCTGATTCGCCGGGGCGCACGACCCGGACGACCACGTTGTCGCCGGCAGGGGGCGACTCCAGCAGCAGGGCGGGGTTGAGGCCCATCCAGCCGTAGACGAATTCCTGGTCGTCGTCCATGGGGACAGCAACCAGCTCGGGGTCGTGGCGGCGGCTGACGCCTTCAGAAGCACTCAGCGGTGCTTCCACCACCCGGGGAGCGGCCGGCTCGTCGTCGATGGAGACGAGTACGGGGGTGACTTCGATCAGCTCATTGCCGCTGCGGCTACCACGACCACCGCGTCCACCACGGCGGCGGCCACTGGGCTCGGGCGCGGAGGGGCTGGGCGCCTCGGCGCGGGCGGAGGCAGCGGAGCGCACCAGGCCGGTGACCGTGGCGAGTGGCTGGAGGGTGTCCTTGCCGGGGAGAACAGCCACGTGGCCGAGGCCACCGCAGCTGGGGCAGGCGCGTCCGAACAGCTCGTAGATGTTCTGGCCCTGGCGTTTGCGGGTGAGTTCCACCAGACCAAGCTCGGTGAGCTGGGCGATCTGAGGTCGGGCGGCGTCGTCGCGCACGGCCGAAGTGAAATGCTCGAGCAGCATCAGCTGGTCGCGGCGCGACTCCATGTCGATGAAGTCGATGATCACCACACCGCCGATGTTGCGCAGCTTCAGCTGACGCGCGATTTCAGCCGCCGCTTCGCAGTTGGTCCAGAGGACGGTTTCCCGTGCATTGGCGGAACGCGTGAAGGAACCGGAGTTCACATCGATGACAGTGAGCGCCTCGGTGGGCTCGATGATCACCGACCCGCCGGAAGGCAGATCGACGCGCGGCTTGAGGGCATCGCGGATGGCGGCGTTGATCTTGTGGTGCTCAAGGATGTCGGTGCTTTCGACATGGTGCTCCACCAGCAGATTGGCCTGATCGGCACCGAGGAAGGCGTTCACGCGGCCGACGGCCGCTTGGGTGTCAACCACCACGCGCTGCACCTCGGGGCTGTAGAGGTCGCGCAGCACCCGATGGACGAAGTCTTCGTCACGGTTGAGCAGCGCCGGCGGGGTGGCCGTTTCCGCCGCTTCCTGGATGCCCTCCCACTGACGCAGCAAAGCTTCGAGATCATCGATCAGCAGCTCCTCGCTGATGCCTTCGGCTTCGGTGCGCACCAGCAGGCCGGCGCCGGGCGGCTTGATCAGCACACCCAGGGCCCGCAGACGGTTGCGCTCGCTCTCGGCACTGATCCGCCGGGAGATGTTGACCCCCTGGCCATGGGGCTGAAGCACCAAGTAGCGGCCAGGCAACGTGAGATTGCCCGTGAGACGCGGCCCCTTGGTGCCGGTGGGCTCCTTCATCACCTGAACCAGCACCTTCTGGCGTGGCTCCAGCAGTTCAGTGATGCCGGCAGCACCCTTCCTGAGCCTCAGTGGGCCGAGGTCGGTGACATGAATGAAGCCATTTTTCTCGCTCTCTCCGATGTTGACAAACGCAGCATCAATGCCGGGGAGCACATTCTCGACGCGCCCGACGTAGACGTCGCCGATCTGGTAGCGACCCTGGGCAACGATCAGTTGATCGACGCGTTCGTCGTTGAGCACCGCGGCGATGCGCAGTTGCTCCGCAATGACGATCTGCTGGGGCATGGAGGAAAGAGGGTGGCTCGGAGAAGCCCTGCCATGGGATGGGGATTACCCCCTGAAGCAATGAAGCGATGAGCCGATCGTGCTGAGAAGCCGACCGTCTGCTGCATCAGCAGAATGAGACGGAAGAAAAAGCCTTTGAGGAGCAAGCTCTGGAGGTTCAGCCTCCGTTGACGCCCGAGCTGCCGGAACGGGAACGGACCGGTTGCTGCTGGGTGTGACTACGGCGAACACGCCGCAGGAGCGGGGGCCATAGAC
Organism: Synechococcus sp. CS-1333; assembly: GCF_025128015.1. Taxonomy (NCBI): domain Bacteria; kingdom Bacillati; phylum Cyanobacteriota; class Cyanophyceae; order Synechococcales; family Synechococcaceae; genus Synechococcus; species Synechococcus sp. CS-1333. The sequence continues at coordinate 12,830 of NZ_JAHLYO010000022.1, read as the reverse complement.
GATGCGGCTGTGGATCGAAAGCCACAGACGGATCTGCCGTCTGAGGTGAAATTAGCACGCGCCAACCCCAGGCCCTTCTGCCGCTGGATCTCGACCCCGAGCCGTTCACCTTGGTTCGCAGGAGTGCATCGCTGTTGTGGCTCGCAGGAGGGGGTAGCCAGCGTGGCTGGCTGCTGTTGAGGGCGACCTGCCGCTACAGGCCTTGGCCCTCAGGCCGGCGGCGCCAGGATCAGACGTTCACGCCGGCAGCGGCCCAGAAGCAGGGGCTGGCCGAGCGCCTCCACCAGCCACTGGCGCACCTGATCGGGGCGGATGCTGCGGCCCTGGGCATCGATGCGGGCCTGCAGGCGGAGTGTCACTGAGGCAGCAGCTGTGCCCTCCCCGGTAGCGGCGCCGGCGGCCGCAGCTTCGGCGCTGGCTGGGGCGGCGGCTTGAGCTGCGGCCGTGATGACGCGGGAGCTGCTGTCAGCGCCCTGCGGCGCTGGCAGCAGCTCCAGGGCGATCAGGCAGGGGCGGCAGTCCCGCTCGCGGGGGCGGCCCTTCTTGTCGCTGTCCCGCCAGGGGAGGGTGGCGGACTGCAGCAGATGCTCGATCGCCCGGTGCCAGTCGTCGGTGGACGGAGCCATCACGGGCTCTGCGCCGGCGGCGACCTCCGGGAGCAATTGCAGGCTCCAGTGGGCCTCCGCCAGTTGCTGGGAGAGGGCCGGGCCCGCCAGGGGCACCTCCTGCACCGAGTGCAGGGAGAAACCGTGTGGAAGCTGGGCCTGCAGCCGCGCGAGCACCTCCTGCGGTGGACAGACCTGAGCGAACTCCAGATCGAGCCATTCACCTTCCGCCTCCACACCCAGCGGCAGCGCCAGGGCGAACTGCAGCCGGGGCAGGGGATGAAAACCGCCGCTGAAACTCACCGGCAGCTGGCTGCGGCGCAGGGCCCGCTCCAGCAGGCGGGCCAGATCGAGATGGCTCAGCAGTGCCAGCGAGCCCCGCTTGCTGAAGCCGAAGCGCAGCCTTTGGATCCGTTCGCTGGCGGGGCTGCGCGGCGGCTGCGCCGCAGGGATCGGTGGAGGCGCCACCACCACGTTGTGGCCGAACTCCGGCCCACAGACGCCGCAACTGCTGCAACCCTCAAAGGAGCAGTCCGGCACCACCACTGCAGCAAGGGCCCGTTGCAGGTCTTCGGCCAGCCAGCGCTTGTCGACACCGGAATCCACGTGATCCCACGGCAGTGGCTGGGCGCAGAAGGCCTCCAGATCAGCGCCGCTCAAGGCACCGGTGGCCGTCCAGTCCCCCAGCTCCAGCGCCCGGTAGCGGCCGCCCAGTCCCTCGGCCTCAATCGCCCCGGTCCAGGCGGCGTGGGTGCGGTCGATCGTTTCGAACCAGGCATCCATGCCGGCTCCGGCCCGCCAGGCCGCCTCCAGCACCGGTGCCAGGCGCCGGTCGCCCCGGCCGATGAAATCCTCCATCGCCGACAGGCGCGGATCGGTGACATTGCACTTGATGCCCTTGAGCGTGCGCAGCTCCCGGCGCAGCAGCTCCTGGCGCCGCCGGAACTCCGCCGTGGACACGCTGTGCCACTGGAAGGGTGTGTGGGGCTTGGGCGTGAAGTTGCTGATCGTGAGGTTCAGCTCCAGCCGCCCCAGATCGCGGCACTGCTGCTGCAAAGCGCGGCAGGTGTCGGCGATGCCGATCACATCGGCGTCGGTTTCACCGGGCAGGCCGATCATGAAATAGAGCTTCACCTTGCGGTAGCCGTTCTCCATGGCGGTGCGGATGCCGCGCAGCAGCTCCGCGTCGGTCAGCCCCTTATTGACGATGTCGCGCAGGCGTTGGGTGCCGGCTTCCGGGGCGAAGGTGAGGCCCGCCTTGCGGGTGCCGCCCAGGATGTGAGCAATGTTCTGGTCGAAGCGGTCCACCCGCTGGCTGGGCAGCGTGAGGCTGACGTTGTGCTCGGAGAGGCGGTTGCGCAGCTCCACGCCCACTGCCGCCAGGGCGAGGTAATCGGAGCAGCTGAGCGACAGCAGGGAGAAATCGCTGTAGCCGGTGCGGGCCATGCCCTCCTCCACCGCTTCGATCACGGCCTCGGGTTCCACATCGCGGGCCGGACGGGTGAGCATGCCGGGCTGACAGAACCGGCAGCCCCGGGTGCAACCGCGGCGGATCTCGATCGTGAGCCGGTCGTGGACGGTTTCGATGTGGGGAACGAGGCCCATGCCGTAGTGGGGCATGGGGGTGGCCACCCGCCGCAACACGCGCGCCGGCAGCTCCGGCCGCAGCGGCTGAAGGGTGACACCATCGGGGCCCGGGGCATAGAGCGCCGGCACGTAGACGCCGGGCACATGGGCCAGATCAGCCAGCAGCGCTGAGCGGCTCAGCCCGTCGGCCTTGGCCTCGGCCACCACCAGGCCAATCTCCGCCAGCAGTTCCTCGCCGTCGCCGAGGGCGAAGAAATCGAAGAAGGCGGCGAACGGTTCGGGATTGCTGGTGGCGGTGGGGCCGCCGGCGAAGATCAGGGGTGGGGCTGCCGGGTCGTTGAGCGGCAGGTCGCCCCGGTCGGCGGCCCGCAGTGGCAATCCCGCCAGATCCAGCATCTCGAGGATGTTGGTGGCGCCCAGCTCGTAGCTGAGGCTGAAGCCGAGGATGTCGAAGACGGCCAGGGCGCGGCGGCTTTCGACAGCGAACAGGGGTTGGCCCTGCTGGCGCAGGCGCTCGGCCAGGTCGGGCGCCGGCAGGTAGGCGCGATCGCAGAGCTGGCCTGGGATCGCATTGAGAATCGAATAGAGAATGATGTGGCCGAGGTTGCTGGCGCCCACCTCGTAGAGATCGGGATAGGTGAGACACCAGCGGGCACCGGCGCTGTCCCAGTCGCGTGGCAGCACGCCCCGTTCGTTGCCCAGGTAACGGGCGGGGCGGGCGATGGTGCTGTCCACCAGCTGGTCGAAAGCGACGCGCCCGTGAGGCAGCGGAGGGGTCGCGGCGATGGCGGTGGGCGTCGCGGCAGCAGCGGAACCACACGAAGTCGCCATGGTCATGGCTGAACGCTCAGCAGGCCGCAGGCTGATCGTAGGCAGCTGTCAAGGAGCACCAGCAGCTAGCTGCTGGTGCGTGCGGTGCAGGGCTGGGCAAGCAAACGGGGCAACTACAGCAGGGGCCTGTCACAGCGGTGACCTGCGGCGTTGCACTCGTGCTGCTCCCAGCGCGTGCGGCGCCGTAGCAGGATGCCTGCCAGCGACATTGGCGGCGGCAGCAGTGGTTCAGGTCAACGGCAACTACCTCAAACTCAAGGCCGGGTATCTCTTTCCGGAGATTGCCAGGCGCGTGAAGGCCTTCGCAGCGGCCCATCCCGACGCCCGCCTGATCCGGCTCGGCATCGGCGATGTGACCGAACCGTTGCCTGCAGCCTGCCGCGAAGCGATGAAGGCCGCCATCGACGCCATGGGCACGGCGGAAGGCTTCCATGGCTACGGCCCGGAGCAGGGCTACCTGTGGCTGCGCGAAGCGATCGCCCGCCACGATTTCCAGGCCCGCGGCTGCGCGATCGATGCCGAGGAGATCTTCATCTCCGATGGCTCCAAGTGCGACAGCAGCAACATCCTCGACATCCTCGGCCCCGACAACCGCATCGCCGTCACCGACCCCGTCTATCCGGTGTATGTGGACAGCAATGTGATGGCGGGCCGCACCGGTGAGGCTGACGCCAGCGGCCGGTACGGCGGCCTCACCTACCTGCCGATCACGGCCGACAACGGCTTCATCGCCCCGCTGCCCGAGCAGCCGGTGGACCTGATCTACCTCTGCTTCCCCAACAACCCCACCGGCGCTGTGGCCACCAGGGCCCAGCTGCAGCAGTGGGTCGACCATGCCCGCGCCACCGGCGCCCTGATCCTGTTCGATGCTGCCTACGAGGCCTTCATCCAGGACCCCGAGCTGCCCCACTCCATCTATGAGATCGAGGGGGCCCGCGACTGCGCCATCGAGTTCCGCTCCTTCTCCAAGAACGCCGGCTTCACCGGCACGCGCTGTGCGCTCACCGTGGTGCCCCGCGGCTTGATGGGCACCACCCCCGCAGGAGAAGCGGTGGAGCTCTGGGGGCTGTGGAACCGGCGGCAGAGCACCAAGTTCAACGGCGTCAGCTACATCGTGCAGCGGGGCGCCGAAGCGGTGTACTCCGCCGCAGGGCAAGCCGAAGTGAAGGCTCTGGTGGCCTTCTACATGGAGAACGCGGCGATCATCCGCCGCGAGCTGGCGGCTGCCGGTCTGCAGGTGTACGGCGGCGAGCAGGCCCCCTACGTGTGGATCAAGACCCCCGCCGGCCTCGATTCGTGGGCCTTCTTCGACCGTCTGCTGGAGGAGGCCAACGTGGTGGGCACCCCGGGCAGCGGTTTCGGCGCCGCAGGCGAGGGCTACTTCCGCCTTTCAGCCTTCAACAGCCGCGCCAACGTGGAGGAGGCGATGGCCCGCATCGCTCGCGCCTCCCTGGTGCCTGCTTCCGCCGGAGTTGCCTAAATTCGAACCTCACGTTTCTGGCTGCGCGCCGCTCGTCACCCCGTCCCCTTGCCGTTGTTCCTCCTTTGGCGATGACCCTTCCCCAGGCGGTTGAAACCCCCGGCCGATCACCCGGGGGTGCGGCGGTGATCGACAAGGAGGTGCAGCGGGTGCGCAAGCCCTCGCCGCGCTACCGGGTGCTGCTGCACAACGACCCTGTCAACTCGATGGAGTACGTGGTGTCCACCCTGCGGCAGGTGGTGCCCTCCCTGAGCGAGCAGGACGCCATCGCCGTGATGCTGGAAGCCCACAACACCGGCGTGGGGCTGGTGATCGTCTGCGATCTGGAGCCGGCGGAGTTCTACAGCGAAACCCTCAAGGGCAAGGGTCTCACCAGCACGATCGAACCGGAGGCGTAGTGGAGCCCCTGGCTCCCGCGCCGCTGACCACACCGGAACAGCAGAGCCGCCGGCCCCATGGCCTCGGCACCCTGCTGTACGTTCCTGCGCTCTACGGCGTGGGCTGGCTGGCGGCGCGGCCACTGCAATGGCTTGCGCCGGGCCTGCGGCCTGATCAGATCGACCTGGCCGGGCTGGTGGTGGCCCTGTTGCTCCTGCTGTTCAGCCTGCCCTGGCGCCTGCGCCGCAGCTGGGGAGCCACCCATCCCTGGCGGCGGCTTGGAGTGGTGGCGACACCGCTGATGGCGGTGCGGGCGTTCTTGGGCGGACTGGCCAAGGCCGTCCTGCTGCTGGCACTGGTAGCCGCTGTGCTGTTGGCCAGCGGACAGGCTGCGTGGCAGCTGGATCTGAAGGCCGGCGAGCTGCTCAACGCCCTGGCCCTGCTGCTGGGGGTGGGCTTCGCCGAGGAATTGCTGTTCCGCGGCTGGCTCTGGGGTGAGCTGTCCCTGCAGCTGAGCGGCCGCCGCGCCCTGCTGCTGCAGGCTGCGCTGTTCGCCCTCGTGCATCCCTGGTACCGGGCCGGCAACCCGGGAGCCATCGGACTGCTGGGCGGGCTGATCCTGCTGGGGCTGGCTCTGGCCCTGCAGCGACGCAGTGACGGGGGCGTGCTTTGGGGAGCGATCGGCCTGCATGGCGGCCTGGTGGGCGGCTGGTTCGTGCTCCAGACCGGGCTGCTGCAACTGGCGCCTGAGGCGCCGGCCTGGCTGGTGGGACCCGGGGGGGAGGTGCCCAATCCAATCGGAGGCCTGATCGGCTGGCTGGGGCTGGGGGCACTGCTGGCCTGGGGCTCCCTTACAGAGAGACGCGCACCGGGTTGATGGAGTGGTGGATACCGTTCCAGGATCACAACCGATCGCTTATTTCCAGGATGAATCAATACCTCCAACCAAGCGAACCGCAGCGCAAGGATGGTCAGTCATCCAGCAATCATTCTCAAAGACATGTCCTTGAGCGCCCCTGTGAACATTTGAACCATGACTGACGACTGCTGCAGAAATGGAGAATGGTCGTCAGAAAGCTTCTGTAGCCTTGATGGCTTTCCAGCAGGACATTGCCACTCCGTTGAAGCAGCCGCCCGATCGATTCATCGCGATTCCGTTCTTTTGTATCAGGTTTACTCTCACTCCCCACCTCCATCCTCAGTGATTTTCTCCCTGCTGTCCGATGCACAGAGCGCCGGGGTCTGACAAGGAGCGGAGTTTCAAGCTCAGCTGAACATCATCAAAGCCTGGAGATTCGGAATTTGTAGCAAGATCGATCGTCAGATGGGCAGCACGAACCTCCCCTTGCGCAAAACGAAGCGCAGCACCGTTTCCATTCTCGTGGTGATGTCCGCGGTGAAGTTCATTCCCAGACGCACGTCACAGCGCCTTGAGCCGGATCGCATCACCGTGGTGTGCGGCACGACGGTGACTTCGTATCCCGACGAGGTCCCTGCTGCTGGTGGCGCTGGGGATTGAGGCGGTGCCTGCGCAGCCGCCGGCCTGATCACGTCCGGAGAAACAGACCGCACCGTTCCCCGCAGGGTGCCGAAATCGGGGAAAGGACAACCAGCAAGGCGAAGATCCGCCCGCTGACCTGGCTTCACGTTGTCGATATCTTCGGAGGCCACGGTCATCTTCGCCACCAGCCCCCTGCCGCTGGGGGCGATGCGAGCCAGCTCCTGGCCCTGCTGGACCACCTGCTGGGGGTTGAACAGCTGCATGGAGAAGAGCACTCCATCCACAGGCGCACGCACCAGGGTGATGCCCAGATCCCGGCTGACCTGGGCGCGTTCCCCGCTGTTGGCGGCGAACTCCTGGGCGAGCCTGGAGAGCTGGGCATTGTCGCGAAAGCGCACCTCCTCGACGGCGCGTCGGGCCTTGGCCAGGTCGGAGCTGGCCACCTCCAGGTTGGCGGCCTTCTCATCGAGCTGGAGCGGTGCGATCGCTCCGCTGTTCCTCAGCAGCTGGAAGCGGTTGAACTCCGCCTGGGCCAACTGGAGGGCGGCCTGGGCCTTCTCCACCTGCAGCTCAGCACCCTGCACCGCCGCCCTGTTCTGGCTGCGCAGGGCCTCCAGTTCCCGTTCGAGGGCGCTGCGGCTGGAGGCCAGTTGCTCCCGCCTTCCCTCCAGGTCGGCGGGATCCAGCACCGCAATCACCTGGCCCCGACGCACGGTCTGATTGGCTCGGGCGTCGACGCTGCGCACCCGGCCGCTCAAAGGGGCATGGATGACACTGGTTTCTCCAGTGGGGCGAATCTGGCCGCTTCCACGCACCACCACCCGGTAGGGCCAGACCGCCATCAGGCCGACCGCGCTGACGAAGCTTCCCAGCATCACCAGACCGAGAAGCCTCACCCACGGCCGCACCGAAGGTAGAAACTCCTCGCTGGTGCTGGGCCGGAGCACCAGACCGGCATCGACCTGCCGCGCTGCGAGTCTCTCAGGCTTTCGGGCCTCCGCCGACACCGTCAGCATGGACTGAGCCGAGGGCGGATCAACGGGAGATGGATCGCTCATGCGGGCAGGAGATAGGGGGTGAGTGGTTCCACATCGCGCAGGTCCTGGGGCCGTCCCTGAAACTTCACCTTGCCGCGCTCCAGGTACACGATCCAGTCGCAGCGGAGGATCACGCTGGGTCGGTGGCTAACCATCACGGTGGTGAGACCCTGCCGAAGCGGCAGAAGCCGATCCAGCAGACGGCGTTCCAAGCCGGGATCCAGAGCTGCTGTGGATTCATCCAGGATCAGCACCGGCGGCCTGGCCACCAGCGCCCGGGCGATCGCCAGACGCTGCCGCTGGCCGCCGGAGAGGTTGGCACCGAACTCACCCAGCACTGTCTGATAGCCATCGGGGAGCTCGCGGATGAACTCATCGGCCAGGGCCAGATCACAGGCAGCCACCACCTGATCGAAGCCGGCATCGGGATAGGTGAAGCGAAAGTTCTCCAGGATGGTTCGGTTGAAGAACTGCGGATCCTGTGGGATGAGCGCCACCTGCTGCCGGAGGCACTCGAGCGAGATGTCCTTGAGCCCGTAGGGTCCGTAGTGAATCGTGCCGCTCTGGGGCGGATAAAGACCCGCCATCAGCTTCACCAGGGTGCTTTTGCCGCAACCTGACTCGCCGATCAATGCCGTCATGAAGCCGCCCGGGATCGTGATATCGAAATCCTTGAGCAGCTCCATGCGCCCGGCATGGTGAAAGCCGAGATCCTTGCAGCGGATCTCACAACCCAGTGGAAGCGCCACCCAGGGCTTCGTTGCGGCCTTGGGATCCTCCACCGTGCCATCGAGCACCTCCGAGAGGCGATGGAACACCACCTGAGCAGTGATGAAGTCGCCGGCGAAGGCCACCAGCGAATCCAGGAACTCCAGGACGTTGAACCCCATGCCGTTGAAGGCCAGCAGCTGGCCAATGCTCAGCCGGCCGGCGATGACAAAAGTGCTTCCATACCAGAGCAGCGCCAGAGTGGTGACGTTGGAGAGAAGCTCGGTGGTGCTGGAGCCAAACAACTTCAGCTGCAGCGTCTTCCAGCGCAGATGAGACAGGGTTCCGAAATTGCTCTGGTATTCATCCCAGACCTGCGGGGTGGCTTCGGTGGTTTTGAGAACCTGGGCCCCGCGGAAAGCCTCGACCAGGAACCCCTGATTCTCGGCGGACTGCACGATGAGACGGCGGGTCTTCTGACGCAGCGCAGGCAGGAACAGCAGATTGGCACTCACCACCAGCAGGAATGCGAGCAAGGCAACGACCGTGAGGGCAGGGCTGTAGGCCAACATCACCGCGAGCGACACCAGGGCGACGAAGAGCTGGCTGGGGAGGCCCAGCACCACATCGCCGATCAGACCATTGATGCGATTGACATCGCTGATTCGGCTCACAACTTCGCCGCTGCGGTGGCTGTCGAAATAGGTCATCGGCAACCTCAGCAGCTGATGGCCGTACTCGAGCAGCATCCCGAGTTGCAGGCGCTGGGCGAAATGGCCCACGAGATGGCCCTGCAGCAGAGAGATCAGGTTGCGGAAGACGAACAGCAACAACATTCCCAGCCCAAGGCTGGTGAGCAACTGGCTATCCCGCCTCACCAGCACGTCGTCGGTGAGGAACTGCATCAGCAGCGGCATCGCGAGAGCGAGTAGACCGATCACCGCATTAATGGCCAGGGCCTGCGCTAGCAGGCCCCGATAGGGCAGCACCAACCTCAGGAACCGCAGGAAGGGGGCCCGTTGAGCCTCCTCCTGTTGGTTCAGACGATGGAGATCGGGCTCGAGCAGCAGCATCACGCCGTTGCTCCAGCCCTCCAGAAACTCCCGCTCGGACAACCAGCGCAGCCCAACAGCCGGATCGGCGATCAGGTAGCTCTGCCTGCGCTTAACGTGGAGGACCACCCAGTGATTGCCCTTCCAGTGGCAGATCGCTGGCAGGGGAACGGTGTCAAGATGCCGAAGCAAGTCGGACTCGACACGCACCGCTCGGGCCTGAAAGCCGATGGCGTCGGCCCCTCGGCGCAGCCCCAACAGAGTGGAACCGAGGGAGCCGGTGCCGACCAGCTCACGCACACGCGCGAGAGAAAGATTCCTGCCGTACTGGCGAGCCACGGTCGCGACACAGGCAGCGCCGCAATCCTCCTCGGAATACTGCTCGACGAAAGCGTAGCGGGGCATTGAATGGAGAACGCATCAGGAAAGTAGGGGACTAGACGTTCAAGTGACACTGAAACTGTGGCGGTTCGCAAACCGAATCAACGGCGCGCCGCGACATAGAGCCTCACACTAAGGAAGATTTTGCAGGCCTTCTCAAGCGGCCGGCTGCCGAAAGGGATGGGGCAGCCAGCTGGATCTTCCTCAACCAGGAAGACCCAGCGAGTGCGAACCCATTCCCCAGCAGATTCAACAAGCCCTTTCGGCGCGCTGACGTAGCACCCAGGTATAAAACCTGCGCAGCAGAATGGGCCAGAATGCGGAACAAAGTCATGGACGACTTGGAGCCTGAAGACCATGCAGTGAACGAGAGTCGAGAGTCCGGCCGTCTGCAGCCATCCCGCTGAACGCTCCAGAAATCATCACCCGACAGCCGTAGCAAGGGCCCGGCGCCCTTCCACCGGCGCATGCAGCGACTCCTCCAACGGGGCCGTGCCGTAATCGCGCTGGAGCAGATCCATCACGGTGCGGCCGAAATCAGCGGGGTTCGTCTCGAAGGCTTCCAGACAGATCCGGCCGAAGGTGCTGCCGAGTGGCTCGGGATTCCAGAGCAGTTTCCTGGCCGTCCAGGGCATCATGCTCATCGGGTTGTAACCGGGCTGCAGAATGTTCTGATCAAAGGCATACTGCTCCAGGTGCGTGTGGGGCTGCAGGCCGATGAAGAAGATCGCCGGCTCCACCTGCTGCACGCCGAAGATCCGCTCCAGCTCCCGGTGATAGGCCACGGTCTGGCGGATCGTTTCCGGCCGTTCATCAATCACGTTGAAGGAGTAATTTACGGACACCGTTTCGCGGAAGCCGGCGCGCACCAGCAGGCGGCAATTCTCCAGCACGGTGCGAAGGTTGTAGCCCATGCGCATCTTGCGCACCAGCTCCTGGCTGCCGGAGGTGATGCCGATCTCGAAGTAACTCATGCCCGTAGCCACCATCAACTCAGCCAGTTCAGCGTCCAGGTTGTCGGCGCGGATATAGGCCGCCCAGCGGATATCGCTGAGCCCCTCCGCCTGAATCGCCCGCAGCAGCTCCTTGGCATCCTCGATATAACGGCGTGCAGGAATGAACTGGGCATCGGTGAACCAGAAGCCGCGCACGCCGCGGTCGTAGAGCTCACGCATCTCTGCCACCACCTCAGCCACCGGGTTCACCCGCACCTGCTTTCCTTCCACCACCGTGTACACGCAGTAGCAGCAGTTATGCGGACAGCCTCGCTTGGTCTGCACGCCCACATAGAAATCACCCGCATCCAGATACCAATCGAGCTGGGGCCAGATCGAAGCGATGTAGTTGTAATCGCAGGCTGTTTTGATCAGACCGGCGGGCTGCTCGTGAATCAGGCCAGGCCGGGGCTCTTCGCCCACCACAAAACAGCGTTCACCATCCAGTGAGACTCCTTCAATCAGCTTCTCCAGCAGTGGCTCGCCTTCGCCCACCGACACCACCGTGCCCTTGGGCAGGCGACGGCCCAGCTGCTCGTAGAACACGCTCACCGCACCACCGCCAAGCACGACGCGGGCGCTGGAGTGATAGCGACGGGAGCGGGCCAGGCCCTTGCGCACCAGGCGCAGATTGCGCCACAGCTCTCCATAGAACGCCCCCATCAGACGCAGCCCCCCGATGGCACCGCGCAGGCGTTTCAGCGGGTCACGCGCATAGAACACCTCGAAGGAGTTCTGCAGGGGGTTGCCGCCCCGGCCATCCACCGGCGCATAAATCTGAATATCGCGCCAGGAGAACACCAGCAGGGTGGGACGGAAGGCGTCGATCGTGGCCAGCAGCACCCGCTCCACATCCAGCACCGGCAGGGCCGCCAGATCAAGCAGGCGCTGGGGCAGCTGCGGGAAGCGTTTGTGCAGATGATCGGCCAGATACACCGGACCGACGGGAAAGATCGGATTGCAGGGCAAGCGGATCAGCAGCACCCGCTCGCCATTGGGGCCCTCGGCGTGATCGGCAGGCCGGCCCGGTGAAGGTTCCGGTGAAGGTTCGATGGTGGTGGCGTGCGGCACGTCCAGCCGGTTCAGGCGAAGTCGGACGCTAACAATCTCACTTCAAGATCAGTGGCCCGGCGGCGCAGGGCAGGCGGCAGCCAGGCGATCCAGGCGGGCTGCACGCACAGCCGCGGGCGCAACTGCCAGCCGGCAGCCGCCAGCCGGGCAGAGAGCTGGGCCGGGCTGGGTTGGGGGTAGGCGGGATTGATCACATCGTGAACATCGATGCCGCCCAGGTCGTTGATGCCGGCAGCGATCGCGTCCGCCAGGCCATCGAGCGGCCACAGGTTGGCGGGCAATTGGAGGTTCACCTCGGGCGGCAGCAGCCGGCGCGCCAGCCGGATCGTGTCGAGCACCGCCCCCTGCTCCGCCGCATCCAGCGGGCGGGCCTGCGCGCCATCGGGACGCCAGGGCTGAAGAATCACTTCCTGGAGATGGCCCCAGCGGCGCTGCAGCCTCGCCAGCAACTCCAGCGCACGGCGGCGATCCGCCGACGTTTCGCCCACGCCCAGCAACAGACCGGTGGTGAACGGAATGCCCAGCCGGCCGGCCTGCACGAGCTGGCCGATGCGCCGCTCCAGCCGCTTGCTGGGGGCGGCCCGGTGCAGACGGTCGTAGGCGGGGCCCAGCCCTTCGAGCATCAGCCCGAGCGAGGGGTTCAGCCGCCCCAAGGCGGCCATTTCCCGCAGCGAGAGCGGGCCGGCATTGGTGTGAGGCAGGCGCCCCATGGCGAGCGCCTCCCTGCTCAGCGCCAGCAGCCAGGCGAACCAGGCGACCCGCTGCGGAGAAGCGGGGGCGGTTTCTCCGGAGAGCAGCAGCACTTCGCTGGCCTGAGGCCGTCGGAGGAGCTGCTCGCGGGCTTCAGCTGTGGTGAGCAGTGGCGCAGTGCCGGGGGGGCGGCGAAAGCTGCAGTAGGTGCAGGCGTTGAAGCAGGCGTGGGTGGGCACCAGGGTGACGCTGGGGCTCCAGCGCACGACGGGGTCGCGGCTGCGGCGGATCGCCGCGTGGCTTCGCCTTCTGTTCTGCCGGTGCAGCTGCATGTTCATCCCTGCCGGCGCAGCTGCCTGTTCATCCGCCTGCGTGAACGCTCCTGCGCCGCCACTGCTGAAAACCGAAGCCAAACCTTAAGCGCCCCACACATCCCGCAATGTGCTGTTACATTGCGTCAGGCGAAAGGCTCCGGCCTGCGGAGGGGACGTTCCCCCGACGCTTTCGCCTTACT
>NZ_JAHLYO010000021.1:0-29375 GCF_025128015.1 Synechococcus sp. CS-1333 | reverse complement strand
CCCCCCGCTTCAACCAATGCCTCCGCCCATGGCGCGAAGCGTGCCAGCTGCTCGCTATTGCTCGCCGCAAGCACGGGAAAGTCTGTGCTCGCAAGGCTTTCGCCAGCTACTAGAGGGGTGGGACTGCGTTGCAGCCACTGCTCTCAACGAGCATCAAGAGCCACTGCGAAACGAGCCGAACCGTCCACTATGAACTTATGCAACAGTCACGCGGCTCCCTGGCTCACGGTTGCGCTGGCCGCGCATGAAGCCACGAGAGAAGACAGCAGGTGCCACAAGAAGGCAACGACTCCGCTCAGACCTCTCCAGCGCAGCCCCTCCTGGCAGAGCTGAGAGAAGCCGGTTCGCACCAGAGGCCGAGCACAAGCTCTTCGGACGTAGCCGTTCCAAGCCCCATCGCATTCCAGCTTCCAATCCGCTCCGCTACTCCGCTTCTCACCACCCAGCGGCCGGCTTGGTGAACGCGACGGACGGATAAGGCCCAGAAGCCCTCAGCCATACGGAGGGCCAGTGTGCTCAGGAAGGTGCGTTCAAAGCTGTGAGCACCCTTAGCCTCAACCGGACCTCTGCCCCTGGGAGGCCTTTGAACAGCAGAGTGTGGCTTTCGGCTACAGACGCGCTACCGAGAGGCCAAACCAAGCTTGCCCAGGCCAGAGCAAAACCGAGGCAACAGAGGCGATAGCAGCTGCTGGCCTGCCTCAAGACAGAAGAAGGCCCAGGACCTGCCAGCGGACCGTTCTCCCATAAAAAAGCCGCGGCTGGTGCCGCGGCGGAGAAGTATTAGCTGAGCTCGGAAGAGGTTCAGAACAGACCAAGGGTGAGGGATTTGTCGATCGGCATGGCGGCACCGATGCCCAGGTAAATCGTGAACGCGGTACCAAAAAGGAAGGCCCCCATGGCCACAGGGCGGCGGAAGGGGTTCTGGAACTTGTTGAAGCTCTCAATAAAAGGAATGAGCATCAAGCCGAGGGGCACCATTGTTTGAAGAGCGATGCCGAGCAGCTTGTTGGGGACAACCCTGAGGATCTGGAAGACGGGATAGAGGTACCACTCGGGGAGAATTTCCAGAGGAGTGGCAAATGGATCGGCTTTGTCACCCAGCATGGCTGGGTCGAGGACAGCGAGCCCAACAACGCAGGCGATGGTGCCAAGGATCACCACTGGGAAGATGTAGAGGAGATCGTTGGGCCAGGCGGGCTCGCCGTAGTAGTTATGCCCCATGCCCTTGGCGAGCTTGGCGCGGAGCTTGGGATCGCTCAGATCAGGCTTCTTGAGGATGTGCATGGAGGGAACCTAGTGAGGGCGGCGGAAAGCAGAGAACAGGGGCAAAAAACAGGCAGAGATCACAAGGGACCGGAAATGCCTTGCTTACGGATCATCAGGAAGTGCATGAGCATGAAGACCGCAAGCAGCCAAGGCATCACGAAGGTGTGAAGGCTGTAGAAGCGGGTGAGGGTGGACTGACCGACGCTTTCACCACCACGGAGCAGCTCAACCATGAAGTCGCCAACCACTGGGACGGCGGCAGGAACGCCGGAAACAATCTTGACGGCCCAGTAACCCACCTGATCCCAGGGGAGGGAATAGCCGGTGACCCCGAAAGAAACTGTGATGACGGCCATGGTGACGCCGGTGATCCAGGTGAGCTCACGGGGACGCTTGAAGCCGCCGGTGAGATACACGCGGAACACGTGAAGAATGAGCATCAGCACCATCATGCTGGCGCTCCAGCGATGCACTGAGCGGATCAGCCAACCAAAGCTGACATCCGTCATGAGGTACTGAACCGAGGCATAAGCCTCAGCGACGGTGGGCTTGTAATAGAAGGTCATCGCGAAGCCGGTGGCAAACTGGATCAGAAAGCACACCAGGGTGATGCCGCCGAGGCAATAGAAAATGTTGACGTGGGGCGGCACGTATTTGGAGGAGATATCGTCTGCGATCGCCTGGATCTCCAGACGCTCCTCAAACCAGTCGTACACAGGGGACGACTTGGCAGCCGGAGACGAGTTCGCCATGCAGCAGGGGACGGTGGGTTGCGAGAGTCTACCGATTGCCGTGGACCGGTCGTGATTGCTGGCAGGCCTCTGAAACAGAGGGCATGGGCCTTGGTGTCGGCGGCCTCTTTGGCCCTGATCCTGGTGGGGTGCCCGCCCCCCGCGCAGGCCCTCAACGACGCGCAGCAACTGGTGGTGGAGGCCTGGCGCCTCGTGAACCAGAGCTATGTGGACCCCGAGCGCTTCGAGACTGTGCACTGGCGCCAGTTGCGCCAGCAGGCCCTTGAACAGAGGATCGAAAGCAGTGGTGAGGCCTACGACGCCATCGCCGCCATGCTGGGCCCGCTGGGTGACCCCTACACCCGGTTCCTCAGCCCAGCTGACTACGCCGCTCTTCGTTCAAGCACCAAAGGGAGCGTCAGCGGGGTGGGCCTGCAGCTTGGGACGGTGGGCAACGACCAGACCATCGTGGTGATTGCGCCCCTGGATGGCTCGCCGGCTGCCGAGGCGGCCATCGGCTCCGGCAGTGCCCTGCTTGAAGTGGAGGGGCAAAGCTGCGCCTCACTCGGTCTGGAGGCCACAGCGGCACGGCTGCGAGGGCCGGCTGGAAGCCGGGTTCAGCTGCTGGTGCGCTCACCCGAAGGCGTGGAACGGCTGCTGCTGCTGGAACGCAGAACCGTTGACCTGCAACCCGTGCGGCAGCGCGAGTTCAATGCGCAGGGCCACCGGCTTGGGTACCTGCGCATCAGTCAGTTCAGCGAGCAGGTGCCCGAACAGGTGCGCGACAGCCTCACTGCCTTCGACAGCCATGGAGTGGAAGGGCTTGTGCTGGACCTGCGCAACAACTCCGGCGGACTGGTGGATGCCGGAGTTGCCGTGGCCGGAGCCTTGCTGGATGGCCAGCCGATCGTGGAAACCCGCACCCGCAGCGGCCTGAGCGAAGAAAGGCAGGCCCCTCCCGGCCAACTGTTCCGCGGGCCGATGCTCACGCTGGTGAATGGCGGCACAGCCAGTGCCAGTGAGATCCTGGCCGGGGCTCTCCAGGACGATGGACGTTCGCAACTGTTGGGTAGCCGCACCTTCGGGAAAGGGCTGATTCAGACACTCATCGGGCTGGGCGACGGCAGTGGCCTCACGGTGACCGTGGCCCGCTATGTGACCCCCAGCGGCCGCGACATCCAAAGCCTGGGCATCACCCCCGATCAGGCCCTGCCCGAGCCGGAACCGCTCAACCCCGGCGGAGAGGACGACACCTGGCTGGCGGAAGCGGCCGCGAGGCTCGCCGGGGAGTTGGCCTGAATGAAACGCACCCGCACCTATCACGATCCCCTGCATGGGGCCATTCGCCTCAACCGTGACAATCCAGCCGAAGCGCTGGCCATGGAACTGGTCGATACCGTGCCGTTTCAACGGCTGCGCCGCATCCGCCAGCTGGGGCCCGCCTTTCTGACCTTTCACGGAGCTGAATCCAGCCGCTTCACCCATTCCCTCGGGGTGCTCCATCTGGTCCGTCGCGCTCTGGCGGAACTCACTCCCCAGGCTCCCGATCTGCTCGAAGCCCAGGGCGTTCTGTATGCCGCGGCCTTGCTGCACGACGTGGGCCATGGCCCGCTCAGCCACTCGGGCGAGGAGATGTATGGGTTACGGCACGAGCGCTGGTCGGCCCGGCTGGTGCGCGAGCACCCGGATCTGCGCGGCCCGATGGAGCAGTTCGCTCCCGGCACCGCCGAGGCTGTGGCCAGCCTGCTGGAAGAGGGCAGCCACCCGCATCCCTCGATCGCGGCGCTGGTGAGCAGCCAGCTCGACTGTGACCGCCTCGACTACCTGCTGCGGGACAGCCACAGCACCGGAACCTGCTTCGGACAGCTGGACCTCGACCGCCTGCTGGCCGCCCTGACCCTGGCCCCCGACCGCAGCCTTGCCATCCATCCCAAAGGCCTGATGGCAGTGGAGCACTACCTGGTGGTGCGCAATCTGATGCACCGCAGCGTGTACAACCACCGCCTCAACGTGGTCTGCAACTGGCTGCTGCGGCAGCTGATCCTGGCCGCCCGCGACGCTCGCCCCGATCAGGTGTTTGCCGATGCGGTCATGGCCCGCTGGCTGTGGGAGCCGGCGGCGCTGGATGTCTCCACCTATCTGGCCAACGATGACGTACGCACCGGGTACCACCTGCTTCGCTGGGCCGAGGACGGACCTGAGCCCCTGCGGCAGCTGAGCGCTCGCCTGCTGGAGCGCAGGCTGTTGAAGGCCCTTGACGTGAGCGCCCTGCCAGCGCAGGGCCGGTTGGAGCTGCTGGCACTGGCCCAGCGCCACGCTGCCGCCGCCGGCCTCGAACCACGGGTGTGTTGCGGGCTCGATCAGCGCCAGAGCCGTGGGTATCACCCATACAAAGGTGGGCTGCGGCTATGGGACGGTCACACGCTCGAAGCGCTAGAGGAGCGATCGCCATTGGTGAGCAGCCTGGTCAAACCGGTGGAGCTGTGTTGGCTGATCCATCCGGCTGAGGTCAACCAGCAGCTGAGGCAAGCGCTCCGGCAGCGATCGGCTGAATCGAGACCCCCTGGGTAAGTTGTCCTCCTTCGCCCGCACCGATGGCTGCCGTTCTGATTGCGGCTTCAGCGCCCGGCCTCGCCCATCAGATGCTGCTGCCGGCCTCCCCTGACGGAGCAGCCACTGCCTTTCAGAACGTGCGCCTCGCTCTGGGGCACAGACCACCGCAGGGGCCGGTGGTGCTGCAGAGCGGAACCTGGCAGCTGGATCTGCCGCAGCTGCGCGAGCTCCAGCGGTTGTTCCGCAGCCATGGCCTGAAGCTTTGCAGGGTGGAGGGGCGGTGCGAGGAAACGCTGGTGGCGGCGGCGGCGATCGGACTTGCCGTTGTCTCCAGCCGCAGCTCGGAAGAGGGGTCAGGCGCGGCGGGGAACAGCGACAGCCAGGCGAGCGGCACCGTCGCAGGGCTGCCCGGCAGCGACGGACTCAGCCTGCATCGCGGCACGCTGCGCGCCGGGGACCACGTGGAGGTGGGGGGATCGCTGCTGGTGCTGGGGGATGTGAATCCGGGCGCCCGTGTACGCGCCGCGGGTCATGTGCTCGTGTGGGGACGGCTGCGGGGCATTGCCCATGCGGGCTGCGAAGGGGATGCAAACGCCAGGATCGTGGCCTTGCACCTGCGGCCTCTGCAGTTGCGGATCGCAGATGCCGTGGCCCGCGGGCCCGAAGATCAACCACCGCTGGGCTTCTGCGAGCAGGCCACGCTGGTGGCAGGAAGCATTCGGATCGATCCGGCGGAACCGTTCTGGCCGGTGACGGAGGCCTGAAGATCCCTTGGCTGGCACGTTATCGCTGCTGAAAATCTCTGGGTTCCGGCATTGGTTCGGTGCTGCCAGCTCATCAGCGGTTGATGATCCCCAGCCCGCCCAAAAGGCCCGCCACCCCCATGAACCACAGCGGCGAAAGGCGCGTGCGCAGCATGAGGAAGCACACCACAATCGAAACGAGATAACCCGGAACCCCGTGGTTGGCCGTGTTGAGGATCTTGAAGCCCACCACGAAGAGAATGCCCAGGGTGATCGGCCCAAGACCGCGCTCAAATGCCACCCGCCAGGGGGAATGCTCCAGGCGTTTCCAGCTGAGGCAGGCGACCACCATCAGCAGCGTGGATGGAATGAGAATGGCCAGTTCAGCGGCGTAGGCACTCACGAGCGCCATCCATGGCCCTTCCTTCCAGGCCGCCCCCATGCCCAGCAACCCCACAATCATTGAGCTGGGGCCCGGGGCCGCCTCCGCCAGCGCGTAGATATCCGAGAACTGGGAATCGGTGAGCCAGCAGAACTGCTCCACACTGATGTGGTGATACTCCGCCAGCAGGGTGTTGCCGCCTCCCAGCGAAAACAACGAAAGAGAAAGGAAGGTCCAGATCAGTTGAAGGAAGTCACCCAGCTGAGTGGTGGGAGGGGTCGCGCAGGAAAGCAAGACCAACGGCGAGCTCATAACGGCTCCTGGGCGCTGCTGCGGGGCCAGTACCAGACCATGGCCAGTGGACCCGCCACCAGCACCATCGGAATCAGCCGCACATGGAACACGGCCATCGCCACAAAGGTGAGCGCAGCCAGTAGCAGGGCAACCCGATCTCGCCAGTAGGTGTGCAGGATCTTGAAGCCCATCGACAGGGCCATGCCGGCCGCCGCTGCAACGACCCCGGCCAGCACCCGATCCACGGCCGGGATCTCATGCACCTGGAAATACACGAGGCCGAGCAGCATCAGCAGCGTGAATGGCACCACCAACATGCCGGCAAGAGCCACCAGCGCTCCGACGAGCCCGTGAAAACTGGCGCCGATGTAAACGGCCATGTTGATCTGGTTGGGCCCGGGGAACAGGCGCGCCACGGTGAGGCCGGTGAGGAAGTCCTGGTCGGACATCCAGCGGCGCTGCTCCACCACGATGCGCTGGCTCCAGGCCGAAAGGCCACCGCCAAAGGAGGAGAGCGCGACCTGCAGCATGCCGATGAACAGCTGACGGAGGCCGGGGGGTGGCGCCAGCCCGGCAGGGCACGGAATCGGGTGCGGTTCGGGAGCAGACGCAGGCATCAATCGTGCACGAAGTGGGGATCAGGGGGGAGTTCACCCAGTTCGTGCAGGCTTGGATTGAGCGGGTCGGGGGCGGCATAGGGGCTGGCCTGCTCCCAGTCGGCTGCGAACGTGGCCTTGAGCCGTTCCACCACGGCCGGGGCATCACACTCGATGCCCAACTCCCGGCGCAGATCAAAGGCGCTGCGGTCGATGTTCATGGATCCGGTCTGGGCGGCAATGCCATCCATGAGGATCAGCTTGGCGTGCAGCTTGAGATGTTTCTGCCGCCGCACCTTCACACCGAAGCGTTCCATCACCCGCAGCGATGAGAAGGTGTCGTAGATGTCCCAGTCACTGATGCCGTGCTTTCCTCCGCAGAGCACGCGCACCTTCACCCCCCTTTCGCGGGCCGAAATGATCCGGTCGAGGATCACCGCATCCACGAACTTGGGATGCTGGATCCACAGCGTGTTGTTGGCAGCATCCACGATCCGCGCCATCTGGCCGCGGCTGTGCAGACTGCTCCACAGCAGGCCGACCGCCAGATCAGGGGAGAAGAAGGTGCGGTTCCAGTCGGCCTCGAAGCCAGCAATCACCTGCTCCACCACAGCTTTGGCACAGCTCACCACGCCATAGTCCCGCGTCTGGGTGAAGTACTTGTCACTCAGGTTGAAGGTGGCGATGAGGGCCTGTTCGCGGTCCACCACCATCGATTTCTCGTGGGTCACAGGGAAGGCTTCGCTCGTCCAGTTCACCTCCATGCCCCAGTCACACAGGCGCTGGTAGGCGGCATCGTTCCAACGATCGCCGCCGGAAGTGTGAGGATTGAGCATCACCCGCACCTGCACACCACGTTGATGGGCCCGCAGCAAGGCCGCTTCCACCGCTTCCGATTCCAGCTTGAACTGCTTCAGCAGCAGTTGCTCCCTGGCCTCTTCAATGAGCGCCACCACCGCTTCAGCGCCGTCGTCGGGCATGACCAGAAGCCTCTGGTAATGGGGGAGCGGATCCGGCATCGGACAGGTGACAGCACGTGCACCGTTTTACTGGGCTCAGGAGCGTCTCGCCCGCAGCAGCAACGGGTACGGAGGGTGCCGACCACAAGTGGACGTAACCTGCAGGCATCCCTGGCAGCGCCGTGACCTCCGCCTCGAGCCGCACGATCCTCATCTGCTCCGGCAAGGGGGGGGTCGGCAAGACCACCCTCACCGCCAACCTCGGCATCGCCCTGGCCAAGCAAGGCGCCAGAACCGCCGTGTTGGATGCCGATTTCGGTCTGCGCAATCTGGATCTGCTGCTCGGCCTCGAAAACCGGATCGTCTACACGGCGCAGGAAGTGCTCGCGGAAACCTGCCGCCTGGAGCAGGCTCTGGTGAAGCACAAGCAGGAGCCGAATTTATCGCTGCTGCCCGCAGGCAACCCACGCATGCTCGAGTGGCTCACGCCCGACGACATGAAGAAGATCGTGGCCATGCTGGAGGAGCGCTTTGATTTCGTACTGATCGACTGCCCGGCCGGCATCGAGGACGGCTTCAAGAATGCAGCGGCCGCCTCCCGCGAGGCCCTGATCGTGACCACTCCGGAAGTGTCCGCGGTGCGGGACGCCGACCGGGTGATCGGCCTGCTGCAGACGCGGGAAATCCAGCCGGTGCAGCTGGTGCTGAACCGGGTGCGGCCAAAGATGATGGCCAATCAGGAGATGCTGGCCGTCGACGACGTGACCGACATCCTCGCCCTGCCGCTGGTGGGCCTGGTGCTGGAGGACGAGCAGGTGATCGTGTCGACCAACCGCGGCGAACCGCTCACCCTCAATGGCAGCCGCTCCCCCGCAGGCCAGGCATACATGAACGTGGCCAGGCGCCTGCGGGGCGAGGACGTTCCACTGGTGGATCCCACCAAGAAAGCACCTGGGCTGAGGGCCAAGATCGGCCGCTTGATGCAAACCAAGATCTTCTGATCACCGATGACGCTCCGCGAACTCATCGACAAGCTGCTTGGACGTCAACCGGCCAGCGCTGCCACCGCCAAGCAGAGGCTGCAGCTGGTGCTGGCTCACGATCGCAGTGATCTGAATCCTGAACTGCTGGAGCAGATGCGCCGTGAAATCCTTGAAGTGGTGTCGCGCTACGTGGAAATCGATCTGGAGGAAGGCGATGTGAGCCTGGAAACCGAAGACCGCGTGACTGCTCTGGTGGCCAACCTGCCGATCAAGCGGGCCCGCCCCACACCGTTACCTCCACCGCCTGGCACGGCTGCCGCCTCCGCCTGAGCAAGCCAGCGGCTTCAGCCGCTGGCCATGGGCTACGCCGGAGTGAAGTGGGAACCAGGGCCAGCAACGAGGGCGAAGCTGCGGTTGCGTGGGAACCCTGGCATGAGCCCCACTTCAGCGATGGATCCCTTGCCTGCCACCAGCGAACCCACACTGACTTCACCCGTGCTCACCCCTGCCGAAAGGCGCGTGCTGCATATGTTGAAAGATGGGAGAAGCAACAAAGGCATTGCCGCCGCCCTTACCTTGAGCCACCGCACCGTGGAAAGCCACGTGTCGCACTTGCTGGCAAAAACCGGCTGCAACAACCGGAGCCAGCTGCTGCTGTGGGCTCTGGGGGAGAGATAAGCTCAACGCGTGCCGGCTTAGCTCAGCGGTAGAGCAGCGCTTTTGTAAAGCGAAGGCCATCGGTTCAAATCCGTTAGCCGGCTTCTCTTTGCCCTCAAGCTCACTGCTGTTTCCTTCTCGCCAGCAGGTTCCGGCGGCGTGCCGGCCTTCCCCGTGCTGTGCAACAGCATTGCTCCTTGCCGCTTGATGCTGTTTTGCTCTATGCCCTGCAGGACGTCAGCGGCTCAGGAGGCAAGACAAGCAACACACGGGGAAGCCCCAGAGCCGACGCCGTCTTTCAGGAGCGCCGGCCCGCCAGCAACCAGCCGCCAGCGATCAGCGGCAGCCAGATCCAGCCGCTCAAGGAGAGGAGCGGCGTGAAGGCGCGCAGCACCGGCTCCAGGAGTGCGTCGAATCCCGTGAGCAGGAACACGATCAGCAGGATCAGCCAGAGCATGGCGGAATCATGGCGCGCCGTTGATGGGCATCACAGCCCCACGCCGCAGCACTTCCCAGCGATCGTCCGGATGCCAGCGAAGCACCGTGCTGGCCTGGCCCTCCATCGACGGCCACGGCAGCGGAGCCAGGATCGGCAACCCGCCGAACACCGCAGCCACCTCGACAGGGGTGCGGCAAGGCGGCTCCCCTGAGCGGTTGGCGCTTGTGGTGGCCAGAGGGCCGGTGCGCCGCAGCAGATCCAAAGCCTGGGCACAGGCTGGAATGCGCAGGCCCAGGGAGATTCCCTGCTTGGGCGCACTGGGCTGCAGGGCCTCAACGATCGGGCCGCTCGCCGGCAGCACGAGGGTGACCGCGCCTGGCCAGCAGCGCGCCGCCATCTCCAGCCAGGACGGCTGAAGAGGTTGGTGCAACGCCGCAAACAACGGCTCCGGATCTGCCCCCATGAGGATGAGCGGCTTGCCTTCAGGGCGCTGCTTGAGACGCCAGATCTGGGCGGCCACAAGTGGTTGGGTGGCCAGGGCGGGAAGGGTGTCGGTGGGAAACACCGCTGCTCCGCCACCGACCAGGTGCTGAGCCAGAGCCGCTGGCCCGAGGGTAAGCGGCAGAGAGGAACCAGGAGCAGGCAACGAATCCATCAGTGGGGAATGGGCGGACGCCGGCCCTGGGCAAAGCGGAAGTGCCCTTCCAGATCCTTGTGGGCAACAACCGCTTCCAGACCGGCCGCGCTGAGCAGAGCGCACACGGCGGAGGATTGGTCGTGGTGATGCTCGAGCAGCAGCCAGCCCCCGGGGGCCAGAGCCTGGAGAGCTCCGGCGGCAATCAAGCGAACTGCATCAAGGCCATCGGCACCGCCATCGAGGGCGAGATGGGGTTCATGCCAGCGCACCACGGGATCGAGCTGGCTCACCTCGGCTGAGGGGATGTAGGGGGGATTGCTGACCACCAGATCGAGCTGCCCCCAGACGGCCTGCAGGGGGTCCCACCAGGACCCTTCCAGCTGTGCGACCCGGCCTTGGACGCGGGCGCGCTGGAGATTGTTGTGCGTGTGGTGAAGCGCCTCCGGGGAGCAATCCACTGCCCATCCCTGAGCCTCTGGGAAAGCCAGCGCCAGCGCCACTGCCAGGCAACCGGAACCGCAGCCAAGATCGGCCCAGCGGCGTGGCCAGCCGGGGGCGAGGGCGCCGGCATGCTCCAAGGCCAGTTCCACCAGCCATTCGGTTTCCTGGCGGGGAATCAGGGCCCCGGGCCCCACAACGAGCTCCAGATCGCGCCAGGGGCATAACCCCACCAGGTATTGAAGGGGGATGTGCTCGCTCAGATGACGGCGCCAGAGGCGCTCGATCTCGCCGAGGCTGCATCGCAGATCCACGCTGAGCTCAGGCTCAAGCCGCAGGCGATGGCGGCCGCGGCCATCCACTCCGCCGGCGAGATCCAGCAGCCAATCGAAATCTGCGGCAACTCCGCCGAGGCGAAGTTGTTCGCGGCGCCAAGGCCAGAGTTCCTTGCCGCTGAGCCGAATCGGCCCTGCGGAGCCTGTGGATGGGGTTTCCACGGGGGAGAACGTCTGTGGCGAGGCTGGAACTGCGATGGGACTGCGTTTGGCCGATGCGGAAAGGCTAAGCAAAGCTGCCGTGGGCGGGCCGCCAGTACAGCCCAGGCTCGGCGCTGATCAGCCCCGCCAACTCCAGATCCAGAAGCAGGCTGGAGAGATGCGCTGGTGGCTCTCCAAGAGACTGGCAAAGGTGCTCAAGCGAGGCCCCGCTGCCCAGTGCGGCGAGCAGATTCCGCTGCACAAACGTCAGTGCCCCCACCCGGCAAGATGGCAAACCTGTGGCCCGCTCAGCGGAGCTCTGCGCCTGCAACAGCGGGCCGGGGCCCAGCTGGTGCACAAGATCCCCAGGCTGCAGCAACGGTGTGGCACCTTGCAGCAGCAAGCGGTTGCTGCCCTGGGCAGACACCTTGGCCGCATCGGCCGGCACCACCCAGAGCGGCAGACCCTGCTCCCAGGCCAGCGCCGCGGAATGGAGAGCGCCACTTTTGAAGGGGCACTCGATCACTACCACCGCCTTTGCTAGGGCCACCTGCAGGCGGTTGCGGGCGGCGAAATGGCCACGCTGAACCGAGGCGCCCGGGGGTTGCTCGGTGATCAGCAGCCCCCGGGCGGCCACAAACTGCTGAAGGGGCCCGTGATGGCGGGGATAAGCCCGCCTTAGCGGCGTGCCGAGCACCGCCACTGGCTTGCCATCCTGAGCCAGACACCCTCGATGGGCGGCGGCATCGATGCCATCGGCGAGGCCGCTCACCACAGGCCAGCCTGCCGCGGCAAGGGCAGCACCCACGGCCTCCGCCATCGCCAGACCGTGCAGGGAGGGGTTGCGGGTGCCCACCACAGCCACTGCCTCGCGGCGGCGCAGCACCGGCCATAAGGCGCCCTGCCCCTGCCAGTAGATCGCCAGGGGTGGCCGTTCCAGGGCAGTGAACGCCCGCGGGTTGGCGGGATCCCCGGGAAGCAGCACCCGGCACATCGCCGCCGGCGCCGGCTTGCCGGCGGCGACCGGATCGGCGCCGTGCCGCTGCCGATAGGCCTCCACAGCGGCCCGCAACCCTGCACCCAACCCCTGCACAGCGGCAAGATCCGCGGCCGGCACCTTCCAGGCCTCTTCCAGAGAGCCGAACCGCTGCTCCAGCCCCTCCAGCCGCCGGATTCCCAGACCCGGGCAGCCAGCCCAGAGCAACCACCACCGCCGACGCCGCTCTGGCCATGGCAGCCCCATCTCAGACGTGGGATTGCCAGAAACGAAGCCCTTGGGCCATGGGCTCGGCACAGCGCCAGAGCCCCGAGGAAAGCTGACGGCAACAAGCTCTCCCATTCCGCCGACAAAAGATCAGTACGCTTGTACTATGGCATGGCGGTCCGAGGGCCCCGCCGCAGGGCTGCCAGCGCCTCCGCCAGATCGGCGGGCGGTTGGCGTCGCAGCCGCCGCTGTGGAACGCCCCCGGCCGGATGGGGCCTGGATTCCACCAGCACAAGCTCCACCCGCGCGGTGGCAGCCACATGCCCTTCCATGCCCACGAACCTGCTGCACCAGGGCAGTCGCAGCCCCTGCGCCTCACCCACCATGCTCTCGATCTCCACGCAGTCACCGTGCTGGAGCGGGCGGCGGTAGTCGATGGTGAGCGAAACCACCGGCAGCTCAAGGCCCCGGTCGGAGAGCACCCGGTAGGGCAAGCCCACCGCTGCCAGCGCCTCCACCCACGCCTCCTCCAACCAGCGGAGGTAGGCCCCGTGCCACATCACCCCTGCGTGATCCGTGTGCTGAGGCAACACGCGCCGGGTCAGACGCCAGGGCCAGGTCGGTTCACGATCGTCCATTACGACCTCGACAGGGCGGAGCTGCTGGCCCCGGAGGCGGCCATAGGCTGATTTTGAACCGTGACGCCCCCGTGTTTCGCAACCTTCTGATCGCCGATTCCGGCAAAGGTCATGTGGAGGAAATGGTGCGCATGCTGCGCGACCTCCCGGCCTTCCGGCAGGCACGGCTCAACCTGCTCCATGTGGTGCCCGAGCAGTCGGGGGAAACCGTGCAGGAGCACTGGCAGCGTGCCGGCGGGTTGATGGCGGAGGCCGTTCAACGCCTGGGCCTCAATCCCACCGATGTGAACACGATCATCCGTCAGGGGGATGCCAAGCAGACTGTGCTGAAGGTGGCCGATGAGCTGGATGCCGACCTGATCGTGATGGGGTCGCGCGGCCTTGGACGGCTGCAGTCGATCCTGGGCAACAGCTCGAGCCAATACGTCTTCCAGCTGTCCACGCGGCCCATGCTGCTGGTCCGCGACGACCTTTACGTCCGGCATCTCAACAGGGTGATGGTGACCATCGATGGCACCGGCGTGGGCGATGACGCCCTCAAGATCGCCTGTGAGCTGGTGAAGGAGATTCCCGGGGGCACGCTCACCGGTGTGCACGTGAGCCGCCAGCAACTGGCTCCCAGCCGAGGCGGAAAAACCCCGGCAGACGAGGTGCTGGAGAAGGCCAAGCAGCGCGCGCGCAGCTTTGGCGTGGAGCTCAAGGGGGTGCACCGCGATGGCAACGATGTGGGCCGGGAAGTGTGCGCAGCAGCCAAGGAGATCGAGGCCGATCTGCTGGTGATTGCCTCTCAGGATCGTCGCCCGCTGGTGGCCAAGGCACTGGTGGACATCGATCGGCTGCTCGGGACCTCGGTAAGCGACTTCATCCGGGTGCACGCTCCCGCGCCGGTGCTGCTGGTGCGCGAACCCGAACGCCGCGCCTGAATCCGAAAGCTCTGGCCCGCTTCAGCCGGAGCCGGTGGTGCAGTTGTCAGGTAATGGCGTAAAGGCAGTTGCATGGAGGCAATTGCGTTCGTGCAGTTGCTTTCAGGCAGCTGGCTTCACGGCCTGAAGAACGACCACCTGACTGGATCTCTAGCAAGCAGAACCAACGGCCAGCTCTGGGGAAAACCTTTCCTGCGGCAAAAGGCGTGAGCAAACCACTGGGTTGCGCCCATGCGTTGCGCTCACCTTGCCCGAAAGCTGTGAGCGGAGGGAGCGATGCAGGCGGACGAAAAAACGGGTTTCTCTCTGCCAAAAATAACCCCAGGGCAAACCTGAGGTTGCTCTGGGGTGAAAAAGCGCCAGGTGCGGGCTCAGCCTTGCTGGCGGCTGTTGGTCTGGATGTAGAGGATGATCAGGAAAATGGCCGGGACCAGCACGAACAACAGGCTGGCCACGAAACCGAGATCGTTGGTTTCCATCAAGGCATGGAGGACTCAGCGGACCGTATCACCATTGCCAGACGCTTCAGGAAGCCCTTCACCCGTCGTTGCGGTCGTGGCGCCCTCGTCCTCGTCGTCCAACGGCGCTTCCACCACGGGCCAGCTGGTGGGGCCCTCCGGCAGCGGCTGCTGATGGGCCTCCGCAAGCAGCCGGTCACCGTCCGGCAAGGCGACCTGGGGGCGAGTCACCACGATCAGCGAGCGCTGCACCAGCGCCTGGCAAGCCAGGCGCCAGTTCCCAGGACGCTTGAGCAGCTTCCGCTCCTCCACAGCGGTGCGTGGGGAGAGGGCGGCCGCAGACGTTGCCGGCTCCTCGACCGCCACAAAACAGGTGATGCACTGGCCGCAGCCGCCGCAATTGCCCAATTTCCCCTTCAGGCCATAGATCTCCACCCCTTCGCGCAGGGCCACCTCCCGCAGGTTTTCGCCGGGATAACAGCTGACATCACGGCCTTCACGAACAAAGCGGATCACGGGCATGGAGGAACGGCTCAAACCACGCCATTGTGCTCCTAAGGTTGCGAAATGTAACTACACAATCGCGACAGGGCCAGACCCCGTATCACGGCTCGTTTCAGCTCCCTTGGTGGCCTCTCCGCAACGGAAGGAAACCCTTACGATCGCCAGCACGGAACGATCCATCTGATCGTCCGCTGCTCGGGTCACACCCTTGCAGCCGTTTGTTTCCCCGGACCTAACCCCCATGGGATTGCCCTGGTATCGGGTGCACACGGTCGTGATCAACGACCCGGGCCGCCTTCTGGCCGTGCACCTCATGCACACCGCTCTTGTTGCCGGCTGGGCCGGCTCCATGGCGCTTTACGAGCTCGCCATCTTCGATCCCTCCGACCCGGTGCTCAACCCCATGTGGCGCCAGGGCATGTTTGTGATGCCCTTCATGGCCCGCCTCGGGGTCACAGGCAGCTGGGGAGGCTGGAGCATCACCGGTGAAACCGGTGTCGACCCTGGCTTCTGGAGCTTCGAAGGCGTAGCCGCCGCTCACATCATTTTCAGTGGCCTGCTGTTCCTTGCCGCCATCTGGCACTGGACCTACTGGGATCTTGAGATCTGGCAGGACCCTCGCACAGGCGAGCCCGCCCTGGATCTGCCCAAGATCTTCGGCATCCACCTCCTGCTGGCCGGCCTCGGTTGCTTCGGCTTCGGAGCCTTTCACCTCACAGGCGTCTTCGGCCCTGGAATGTGGGTATCCGATGCCTACGGCCTCACCGGGCACCTTGAGCCCGTTCAGCCCTCATGGGGGCCCGAAGGATTCAACCCCTTCAACCCCGGTGGAATCGTGGCTCACCACATCGCCGCCGGCATCGTTGGGATCATCGCCGGCATCTTCCACATCACCACGCGCCCCCCGGAGCGTCTTTACAAGGCTCTGCGGATGGGCAACATCGAAACGGTGCTCGCCAGCGCGATCGCAGCCGTTTTCTTTGCAGCCTTCATCGTGGCTGGCACGATGTGGTACGGCTCTGCGGCCACCCCAGTCGAGTTGTTCGGTCCCACCCGCTACCAGTGGGATCAGGGCTACTTCAAAACCGAGATCAACCGGCGCGTGGCCACGGCCATGGAGTCCGGAGCCAGCAAGAAGGAGGCTTACGCCTCCATCCCTGAGAAGCTTGCCTTCTTTGACTACGTCGGCAACAGTCCTGCCAAGGGAGGTCTGTTCCGCGTCGGCCCGATGGTGAACGGTGACGGCCTGCCCACCAGCTGGCTGGGTCATATCAGCTTCACCGACAAAGAAGGGCGCGATCTCCAGGTTCGCCGTCTGCCCAACTTCTTCGAGAACTTCCCCGTGGTCCTTGAAGACAGCGCAGGCATTGTGCGGGCTGACATCCCCTTCCGCCGCGCCGAAGCGAAGTACTCCTTCGAGCAGACCGGCGTCACCGCCACCGTCTACGGCGGTGCTCTCGACGGTCAGACCTTCACCGACCCTGCAGACGTGAAGCGCCTGGCACGCAAGGCCCAGCTGGGTGAAGCCTTCGAATTCGATCGCGACACCTATCACTCCGATGGCACCTTCCGCAGCTCCCCGCGCGGCTGGTTCACCTTCGGGCACGCCACCTTCGCGCTGCTCTTCTTCTTCGGCCACATCTGGCACGGGGCTCGCACCCTCTACCGCGATGTGTTCGCAGGCATCGATCCTGATCTTGGCGAGCAGGTCGAATTCGGCCTCTTCCAGAAACTCGGTGACCGCTCCACCCGTCGGATCCCCGAGGGCTTCGTGCCCCCGGCCGGCAGCACGCTCAGCTGATCGTCCCTTCGCACGAGAACCTCGATGGAGAGCTTCGCCTACATCCTGATCCTGACCCTGGCGATCGCCACCCTGTTCTTCGCCATCGCCTTCCGCGATCCCCCGAAGATCGGCAAGTGATCCCTGTCCAGCTCTGCCCCCGCCCCGGCGGGGGCTTTTTCATGCCGACGGGCCGGAGAGAGGGGGGGGAACCTGAGGGCGAGAACCCTTTTCATTGAATGAATGTCTGCTTACAATTGATAAGCGCAACTTGCGGCGAAAAAAGGGATGCAATGTCCCTCCTGCCAACACACCGACAGCCGGGTCCTCGAATCCCGATCCGCAGATGGAGGCAGGAGTGTGCGCCGTCGCAGAGAGTGCCTCAACTGCGAAGCCCGCTTCACCACCTACGAGAGGGTTGAAACGGTTCCGGTCACCGTGGTGAAGCGCAACGGCCAGCGGGAGCTGTTCAGCCGCGAGAAGCTGCTGCACGGACTGATCCGCGCTTGCGAAAAAACCGGCCTGGAGCCGGCCCGGTTGGAAACCGTGATCGACGAGATCGAGCTGCAGCTCCAGCAACGCGGCGGTCGTGAGGTCAGCAGTGCCGAGATCGGCGAGCTCGTGCTCCAGCAGCTCGGCGAGATGAGTGAAGTGGCCTACGTGCGCTTCGCCTCGGTGTATCGCCAGTTCCAGGGGATCAGCGATTTCGTTTCCGCCCTCGAAGGGCTGAGCCGGCGTCCCGCCAAGCGCCGCAACGACGGATCCAGCCCGGCACTGGCCATCTTGAACTGACGGTCGCGCCGATTCGTATAGTCGGAGATTGGGTTTGCGCTGTCGGCGGGCAGCCAGGCCGAACCTTCGCTCTGCCACAGGCAGACCGCCACTCCTTCATGACCGTGACCCCTTCCGACATCAGCAGCGCCGAGGCCGACCTCGAACTCATCGACACCATCGCCGCTGATCTGGACCTCGACATTCCGGAAGAGGTTCCCACCGCTGACGACCCCTCGAGCCGGGCTGCAAGCCGCGACGCCGATGGGGCCGGTTTTACCCTGGAGGAGTTCGCCTCTCTTCTCAGCAAGTACGACTACAACTTCAAACCCGGCGACGTGGTGAACGGCACTGTGTTCGCCATGGAGCCAAAGGGCGCCATGATCGACATCGGCGCCAAGACGGCTGCCTTCATGCCTCTCCAGGAGGTCTCGATCAACCGCGTCGAGAACCTCAGCGACGTGCTGGAGCCCGGTGAGGTTCGCGAATTCTTCATCCTCAGCGAGGAGAACGAAGACGGCCAGCTCACCCTCTCCATCCGCCGCATTGAGTACCAGCGGGCCTGGGAGCGCGTGCGTCAGCTCCAGAAGGAAGACGCCACGATCTACAGCGAAGTGTTTGCCACCAACCGTGGCGGTGCCCTGGTGCGGGTGGAAGGCCTGCGTGGCTTCATCCCCGGCAGCCACATCAGCACCCGCAAGCCGAAGGAAGATCTCGTCGCCGACTTCCTGCCCCTGAAGTTCCTGGAGGTGGACGAAGAGCGGAACCGTCTGGTGCTCAGCCATCGCCGCGCCCTGGTGGAACGCAAGATGAACCGCCTCGAGGTCGGCGAAGTGGTGATCGGCACCGTGCGTGGCATCAAGCCCTACGGCGCCTTCATCGACATCGGCGGCGTCAGCGGCCTGCTGCACATCTCCGAGATCAGCCACGAGCACATCGAAACACCCCACACGGTGCTCAATGTCAACGATCAGATGAAGGTGATGATCATCGACCTCGATGCAGAACGTGGTCGGATCTCCCTCTCCACCAAGGCGCTCGAACCCGAACCCGGTGACATGCTCACCGATCCCCAGAAGGTGTTCGACAAGGCCGAAGAGATGGCCGCCCGCTACAAGCAGATGTTGCTGGAACAGGCTGAAGAGAGTGAGCCGATGGGCGTCACCCTCGACCTCGACTGATCCACGCCTCTCCCCCCGGGTGCATCCATGGCCGTCCTGGCCCTGCGCGGTGAACCGATTGGCCAGTTGGATGCCGTTCTGTTCGACAAGGACGGAACCCTCAGCCATAGCGAGCCATTGCTGACCAGCCTGGCCCGCACCCGCATCGATCTCTGCGAGGCACGGGTGGCGCCTGAGCGCCGCCTTGAGCTGCGTGAACTGCTGGAGCGGGCTTATGGGCTCACGGGCGATCGTCTCCACCCTGCCGGAACCACTGCGGTGGCCAGCCAGAGCCACAACCTCATCTCCACCGCCACGGTGTTCTGCCTGGTGGGACTGGGCTGGCCGGAAGCCCTCCGCCACAGCGAGGAGGTGTTCTTTTGCACCGATGCTGCGCCAGGGGAGGATCAGGCCGCTGCTGTAGCTTTGCCTACCCAGGGCCTGGAGCGGCTGCTGGCTGAGCTCGACACTGCGGGCGTGGTGATCGGGGTGATCAGCAACGATCAAGCCACAGGTATCGAGCGCTTTCTGAGGGCCCATCAACTTCAGCACCACATTCGTGGCATCTGGAGTGCCGATCACAAGCCCGCCAAGCCCGACCCGGGCGCCGTGCATGGGTTCTGCAGGCAGCTCGGTGTGGAACCGGCGGCCTGCGCCCTGATCGGCGACGCCGACAGCGACCTATCCATGGCTGAGGCCGCAGGAGTTGCCGTGGCCTTGGGGTATCTCTCCGGCTGGCTCACACCACCGGCGCTCGACGCCCGCTACCCCCGCATCCACCATTGGTCGGAGCTCACTGTGCTGGAGGCACCGGGCACCAACGGATCCGCTACCTGAGTACGAACCCCTGGGGATTCAGGGAATAGGCTCACCCCTCTAGATCCCTTTTCCACCGGCATGGCGCGATACGTCTTCACGTCCGAATCGGTCACCGAAGGGCATCCCGACAAGATCTGCGACCAGATCAGCGACGCGGTGCTCGATGCCCTGCTCAGCTCCGACCCCACCAGCCGTGTGGCCTGTGAAACGGTTGTCAACACCGGGCTCTGCCTGGTGACGGGGGAGGTCACCACCAACGCGAAGGTGGATTTCACCAGCCTGGTGCGAGGGGTGATCGAACGGATCGGCTACAGCGGAGCGCGGGCCGGCGGCTTCGACGCCCACAGCTGCGCCGTTCTGATCGCTCTCGATCAGCAATCTCCCGACATCGCCCAGGGAGTCAATGAAGCCGATGACCACGATGGCGACCCGCTTGATCTGGTGGGTGCCGGCGACCAGGGAATCATGTTCGGCTTCGCCTGCGATGAAACGCCGGAGCTGATGCCGCTGCCGATCAGCCTGGCGCATCGCCTCTCCAGGCGCCTCGCCATGGTGCGCCACGAGGGGACGCTTCCTTACCTGCTTCCCGATGGCAAGACCCAGGTGAGTGTGGTGTACGAGCATGGCCGCCCCGTGGCCATCGACACCCTGCTGATCTCGACCCAGCACCTGGCGGAGATCACCTTTGCCGATGGCGCGGTGGTGAGCGATGAAACCACCCTGCGCGAGAGGATCGCCGACGACCTGTGGACGCACGTGGTGGAGCCGGCCACTGCCGATCTCTACATCCGCCCGTCCCGCAGCAGCACCCGCTTCCTGGTCAACCCCACCGGGAAATTCGTGGTGGGCGGGCCGCAGGGGGATGCCGGACTCACCGGCCGCAAGATCATCGTGGATACATATGGCGGCTCTGCCCGCCATGGCGGCGGTGCCTTCTCCGGCAAGGACCCCACCAAGGTGGACCGCTCCGCGGCCTATGCCGCCCGCTTCGTGGCCAAAAGCCTCGTGGCGGCAGGGCTTGCCCGCCGCGTGGAAGTGCAGCTGAGCTACGCGATCGGTGTGGCCCGCCCTGTGAGCATCCTGGTGGAGAGCTTCGGCTCAGGCCTGCTCGGCGATGAGGCACTCACCGCCCTGGTGCAGGAGCATTTCGACCTGCGGCCCGGGGCGATCATCGACGTCTTCGGGTTGCGCACCCTTCCCCAGGAGCGCGGTGGTCGCTTCTATCAGGACGTGGCGGCCTACGGCCACTTCGGCCGCAGCGACCTCAACCTCCCCTGGGAGAACGTTGACGCCATGGCGGCCAAGCTGAGGCAGGCCACGGCCGATCGCATTCCAGCCGGAAGCGCCGCCTGACTGGAGGCCTCCGCCATGTCCGGGGCGGGACCGCAAGCCCCGTTCTGCCTGGGGATTGACCTGGGCACGAGCGGCCTGCGCCTTGCCCTCGTCGATGCGGCAGGACTGCCGGTGGCTGAAGGCGAGCGGGCCTTGCCCTACCCACAGCCGTTTGAACAGCCCAGCGGTTGGCGCTCCGGACTGATGGCCCTGGTTCAATCCCTGCCGGCAGACTGGCGGCAGCAGGTGGCGGCCCTCAGTGTGGATGGCACCTCCGGCACCCTGCTGGCCTGCCGCCCCAATGGTGAACCACTGGGGGAGGCGCTGTCCTATGCACTGGCCTGCCCAGAGCACGCCGCCAGCCTGGTCGCACTGGTGCAGCCCGGATCATCGGCTCGCAGCAGCTCCGGCAGCCTGGCGAGGGCGTTGCGGCTTCTGGAGGTCCACGCGCTTCAGGAACCAGCCCTTCTGCTCCGCCATCAGGCCGACTGGGTGATGGGCTGGCTGCTGGGGAACTGGCGCTGGGGGGAGGAAGGCAACAATCTCAAGCTCGGCTGGCAGCTGGAACCAGGCCTCTGGGCGGGCGCCATCGGCGAGCAGCACTGGTCGGGCGCGCTGCCGGAGATCGTGGCCAGTGGCACCGCTCTGGGCCCGTTGCATGCCCCAGCGGCCGCCGCACTGGGTCTGCCTCCTGGCTGCCTGGTGATCGCAGGCACCACCGACGCCAACGCGGCCGTGCTGGCGGCGGCACCACGGGATCACGAAGGGGTTGCCGTGCTGGGGAGCACGTTGGTGCTGAAGCAGTTCGTGGCGCACCCGATCCAGGCGGCCGGGGTGAGCTGCCATCGCGTGGCTGGGCGCTGGCTGGTGGGAGGAGCCTCGAATGCGGGCGGCGTGGTGCTGAGGCGCTTCTTCACCGATCAGCAATTGCGGCAGCTGAGCCGTCAGATCGACATACGCCGCCCCAGCGGGCTGGATCTGCTGCCGCTGCCATCGGCGGGAGAGCGTTTCCCGGTTGACGATCCCACTCTGGAGCCGGTGCTGGAGCCACGGCCGGTCAGCGATGTGCGGTACCTGCAGGCCATGCTGGAGGGCCTCAGCCGTATCGAGGCACAGGGCTGGCGGAAACTTCAGGAGCTCGGCGCGCCGGCCGTGCAGCAGGTGGTGACGCTGGGGGGTGGGGCCCGCAACCCCCAGTGGTGTCAGCTGCGTGAGCAGCTGTTGGGAGTCCCGGTGCGCTGCCGACCGGGTGTGAGCTGCGCTTTCGGCTCAGCCTTGCTGGCCCAGCGAGGCTGGCGGCAATGGCTGGCTGGCCGAGGATGATGGCCATGGAACCGTCTGCCTGCCTGCGATGAACGAACGACTGCGCACCGTCATCTCCATGGGGCTGTTCGTTGTTCTGGCGGGCTATGTGGCCTTCAGCGGCGTGCGGCTGGGGCTGCTCCTCTGGCAACGCTTCGGGGCCGGCTAGAGGCGCAGGGGCGAGCAGGCCAGCCAGAATCGCGCTTCGCCCCACTCCTTTGCGCGTCGATGTCCGCCGATCCCCTCACCCCAGCCGTCAGCGCACGCATCTGCGCCCACATGAACAACGACCACGCCGAGGCCGTACTGGCCTACGCCCGCCACTACGGCGGAGTGGCAGACGCCCAGGCGGCCCACATGCTTCAGGTGCTGCCGGAAGCCATGGAACTCGACGTGGATGGCGCCACCATCTCCGTACCCTTCGATCACCCGCTCACGGACAGTGAGGACGCTCACCGGACCCTCGTCGCCATGCTGCGGGCCATGCCCTCACAGCCGGGCTGAGCGGCGTCTCAGCCGCAGGGATCACAATGGCGCCGGTTGGGAAGGCTGAGGAGACACGGCAGGTGGGAGTCCTGCCACTCCCCGCCACCCCCGCCCACACGCCATGTTCCGGTCGTTTTTGAGCGGCTGCTGTGAGCTGCTCACCATCTCGGTCTGCCCACGCTGCCGCCAACCGTTGCCCAGCCGAGAGCAGGCCAGGCTTTTGTGCCTGCCGTGTCAGGAGCACCTGGAGTTCACCGGTATCGGGCTGCAGGGAACCGAGCCGCTGCCCTGGTGGAGCCTGGGCGCCTATGACGGCGCCTTCCGCCGCGAGCTGCTAGGACTGCGCAAGCGCCCTGATCCGGCCATGATTTCCGCCCTGGCGCGCAGCCTGGGCGCCACCCTGCCGGACGCACTCTGCCGTGACGCGCTGCTGGTGGCAGTGCCGAGCTGGAAGCGCCGGGCGAATCCCCTGCCGCAACAGATCTGCGCCGGACTCCCCCTGCCGGAGGCCGCGCTGCTGCGCCGCCGCCACGCCACCTTCGGGCAGCACCACCTCAATCGCCAGCTGAGGGAGCGAAACCAAGCTGGCTCGTTCTGCCTCAGTGCCGAAGGCGAGCGGTTGGCCGAGCAAGGCCTGCGCGCCTGCGGCGACTTGCCGGCCCCCACCTGGAGGAAGCAGCAGGTGCTGCTGGTGGACGACATCCTCACCACCGGCGCGACGGCGCAAGCCGCCGCTTTGGCCCTGGGACAGGGGGGATTCCAGGTGGCGGGGCTGCTCTGTCTGGCCCGCACGCCAGCATGAAGGCGCCACGCGCCGTGATCTAAGATCCGGGAGCGCTGCGGCCGCAGCCTGCCGGGATAGCTCAGTTGGTAGAGCAGGCGACTGAAAATCGCCGTGTCCCCAGTTCAAATCTGGGTCCTGGCATCCACCATTTCTGGCCTACAGCCTTTGCGTGCCGCGATTTTCGGGCACCGTGCGTTGTGTAGTTCTGCCTGGCTTCGTGCTCAGCCGCTGAAACTCCGGGTCGATTCCGGCGTTGGCGGCGGTCACCAGGCCGGGGCTTGCCGAAACTTCCATTGCCCTTCCCGACGCAGCTTTCATGATGCGCACCCCCCCCGAGTGGGACTCGAATCAACTGTTCAACAACGCCGACAGCTTTGGCATGTCGTTTGATCAGGCCTGGCAGGCCTCTCTGGCGGCCGACCCCTCCCCGGACCTGAGCGAGGCGGAGAGGCTGGCGGCCATCCTGGACGCCCTGAGTGACCACCCTTTCGCCATCAACCAGCCGGATCTGGTGGCCCATGTGGCGGCGTTCCGACTGCGGTTGCTGGGCGGCTGAGGCTGGGGCATGCTGCACCGCAACGTTCTTCGGCTTCCACTACAGGCTTCCAGCAAAGGCTCCGGCCAGAAACTGCCAGCGCAGGCTCCGCTCATAGGATCCGCTCATGACCACGACCCTGCGCCGTCTGGTGGAGATGCTGAGCGCCGGCTTCAGCAACCAGCACCAGGCGTTTGAGAACCCACCGATCTACGCCCACATCCTGGTGGCCTTCCGTCCCGTGCCGCAGCTCGGAGAAGGTGCCTTGCTGCTGGAGCAGTCGTATGCCTTCGCGCCGCGGCAGCCCTACCGGATCCGCATCCTGCGGGCCGAGGCGTCACCGGATGGCTCGGTGCGCATCCATAACCACGCGTTGGTGGAGGAGAAGCGGTTCTGGGGGGCTGTGGAGGAGCCGGAGCGGATGGCGACGATCCAGAACGACGACCTGCGCCTGCTCAAGGGCTGCTCGTACGTGGTTCGCCAGCAGGGAGACGGTTTCGTGGGCGAGGTGGAGCCCGGCTGTGGTTGCCTGGTGGAACGCAAGGGGAGCGTGGCCTACCTGGTGAGCAGCTTTGAGCTCGATCCCTGCGGGATGCGCACGATCGACCGCGGCCACGATCCGGAAACCCACCAGCAGCTGTGGGGATCAGTGGCTGGCCCCTTCGAGTTTCAGCGAACCCACGATTACAGCGCAGAGATCCCAGCCGATTGGTTCGCCGCCTGAGGCATGACCGGGGCGGGCGGCACAGCCTGCCCCACCAACTTCAAGACTTCTTCATGAAGAGAATGTCATGAACTCTTATTTTGTAAAGGAGTATGTGTGGATGCTTTTCATTCACCAAGATCGCGACGAGAGCCTCTAGCTTCTACCACCAGCACAACACTTTCGCATGCCTCTGCCCCTGCTCGAATACAGCCAGATCGCGCAAAATGCCCGCGTCAAAAGCTATTCCGTCGGCAGTGAGGAGGATCCCCGCCGCTCCCCCGAAGGTCTGCGCCGCAGCCCTCAGGACATGGACGCTTTGATCGAGCGCTCCTACCGCCAGATCTTCTTCCACGCCTTCAAAGTCGACCGCGACGCCGCCCTGGAATCGCAGTTTCGCAACGGCCAGATCACAACACGACTCTTCATTCGCGGTCTTCTGCTATCGCCGCGATTCCGTGAAGGCTTCTATCGCTGCAACAGCAATTACGCGATGGTGGATCAGATCGTCGGCCGCGTTCTCGGCCGCAAAGTGAATGGGGATGGGGAACGGCTCGCTCTCTCGATTCTGATTGCGCAGCGCGGGCTTGAAGGCTGTGTCGATGCCCTGCTGGAGTCGAATGAGTATCTCGATCGTTTCGGCGAGATGGACGTTCCCCAGCAATTGGGACGTGTGCTGCCTGGCAACCCCGGCGGTGAGCTGCCGTTCAACCAGCAAGCCCCCCGTTACACCGCTTACTGGAGGGACGCCCAGTCCAAACGAGCGCCTGCAGGGCCCTTCCGCGGCACCCGCTCCTGGGGCAGCACCCCCCACATGGTGATGGGCACCGACGTGATGGCTCCCGGCCCGGTTCCCGTTCAGGTGTCGCCCACCTGGAAGAACGGCCAACCACCACGCCTTGCGATGAATCTCTGGCTGCTGGCCGGCGGCCTCGGCGCCCTCGAACTGGTGAGGGTGCTGCTCACAACGGCTGGCGCCATGCTGAGCACCGGTTCCGGGGGCTGAGTCCCAAGCGTGAGCAAGGGCTTGGGCGCCCATGGCCCAGGCCCATCGTTCATCTTCAGATGGCTTGCCCAGGCAGCCCGCTTCAGGCCGTCAGTTCATCCATGAAGGGTTGTTCCTCGTCCTCGGGAAACACATCGTCGGCTTCGATGGGACGTTCAGGGCGCTCCAAGGCTGCCGGCATGGAACGCGCCTTCGCCAGCGACGGCTCCTGAGCATGGAGCCCGAACACCTTGGCCCCGCTCATGGCGCCAGCAGCCTCAGCAGCGGCCAGATTGTCCCTGTCGCCAGGCTCGGGCGGCGATGCTTCGAGCAACGACTCTTCCAACGGGGGCCCTTCGACCTGGGTGCGGCGCCTGGGCTGGGCATGCAGCACCTGCAAACGCGGCGGCGCGGCATTGGCTTCAGCAACTCCCCCCGGTGTCCCCTCCAGGAGCGACTCCAGAGAGGCAAGCCGTTGGCCGGTGGCTTCCAGCACATCCACCAGAGCGGCGGCGCTGCCGGCTTGCACCGAAGCCTGCTCTTCCAGGCACCGCTTCTGCTCATCCCAGCGGCCCATGCGCTCTTCCAGCTCCAGCAGACGGAGGGTGAGCGTTTCGCAGATCACACTGAGCGACTGGAGCTGAAGGCTCATGCGATGGGACCAGGAATCCGCCGTAGGCAGGGACGTCATGGCTTCACACAACAGACCAAGGCATGGCCGGATGGTATCGGCGTTGGCAGATGGCGCCAGATCTCTGCTTTGTAACGATTCTGGAACCAGGCGCTGGAGGTTGTAGTCCCCCCATAGGATCCCGCTAATGCCAGACCCGTCCGCGAGTGCCGCGCCGTGTACGGCACCCTCCCGACAGGCCCTGTCTCCCCACCCCCGGCTCGCACGCCCATGACACTCGTCAACGCTGCCTATCTGGGCATTGACCGTTTTTCGACCTCGCAAAACAAGGAAAACTGGCTGAACGCCACCGAATCCGACAAGGCCACATTGATTCGGGCTGTTTACCAGCAGGTTCTCGGCTTCCAATACGTCCTCAAGAGCGATCGCCTTGAGGGTCCTGAATCCCTGTTCCGTCGCGGCTATCTGAGTGTGCGCGAGCTGGTTCGCCAGATCGCCAAGAGCAGCCTCTACCGCAAGCGCTTCTTCGAAAGCACCAACCCCTACCGGTTCATCGAACTCAACTTCAAGCATCTTCTCGGGCGCGCTCCCCAGAACAAGGCTGAAATGCTTGAGCACTTCACCATCCTGCAGGAGCAGGGCTTCGACGCCGAAATCGATTCCTACATCGACAGCGCCGAGTACCAGGAGCGTTTCGGAGAAGATCAGGTCCCTTATCTCCACGGCTGGAATTACTCCGCCGGGCAGCAGGGCCTTCAGTTCTCCTACCTCCTCCAGCTCACCCGCGGCGTGGCCGCTTCCGTGAAAGGTGATCTGGCCAAGAACCAATCCCGTCTCAACCCCTCCATTCACAAGGAAGCCCCCATTCCGGTGGTGAGCCCGAATGCCTGCGGTTCGGCTTTCCGCAAGGTGGAAGACGATGGCGTCACCCGCATGGGCGTGGGTGCTGGCCAGCAAGGCCGCACCTATCGCGTTGAGATCACTGGTTTCAACAACTACAAACTGCACAAGCGCAGCAACCGTGTGCGCTTCATTCCGTTCGACAAACTGCTGGAGTACCAGCAGCAGATTCACCGCCAGGGTGGCAAGGTTGCCAGCCTCACACCAGTGAACTGATCTTTTTCTCCATCCCCTCGCCATCCCAGCCATGAAGGTCTCCGCAGGCACCCGCGGCAGCAGCTTCAGCAGCAACCGCCAAGTCACCATCAGCGTCACCGGCATCGTCAACAACGACTATGTGCGCAGTTCTGATTGCGTCATGCAGGTTCCCTACACCCGCATGAACGACACGCTTCGGCTCGTGAACCGCCTTGGCGGCAAGGTCACCAACGTCTCCGTCAGCGGCGGCGATATCGCAGCGGATTGATTCCAGCGGGGACAACCCACACCGCCTAGCGCCTGAAGCCTGGGGCCCTTCCTGGGCCTCTTCTCATCAAACCTCCTCCTTGGGAGGTTTTTTTATGGCAGCAATGACCTGGATTTGAACGGGGCGGCGTGAACCCCGGAAGCCAGTACAGGGTGAAGGAGAGTCTTCAGCCAGCCCGACTTGAGCCGGGGACTCGACCATGAAACACACCAGGCCTTCACCCGAGCAGATCCTCCGCACGCTCTAGCCGAAGGCTTTTCCGAAGGAGTGGAAGCTTCTGGCTGAGGCAGAGCTGGAGAAGGCAATGCTCAAAGACCTTGCCGAGAGCAACTTCTGAGCCCGGAACTCCGGCGCAGGGCCGTCGTGGTCCTTGCAGGAGCGATACCGGGCATCTGAACGCCTCGTCTGTCGGGTGGCTGGCCAGCACAGCAGCACGCAGCGCCATGGCGGCAAGGTCATCGATCTGGAGGAGAGCAAGCTCCGGCGGCGCCCCCTAAGGATCGCGGCCGAACACATCCGCTGGAACAGCCGCATGGCCTATCGCCTTCTGCGTGAGGGCTGGATGGTGAATCACAAGTGAGTGCAACGGCTGTGGCGGGAGAAAGGCCTGCAGCGCCCCACTCCTCGCAAGCAGAAGCGTGCACGACCCGCCGAAGGCTCCGTGCGGCCTCACCAGGTGTGGGCCATGGACGTCCAGTTCGATGCCACCGCTGATGGAAGGCGGCTCAAGTTCCTGAATGTGATCGACGAGGACAGCCGCCTGTGCCAGGCGATCCGTCTGGGACGGCGTTGCAAGGCCAGAGATGTGGTGGCGGTGCTGGAGAAGCTCATCAGGCTCTACCCAGCTCCGGCCTTCATCCGCAGTGACAACGGGCCGGAGTTCATTGCTCATGCCCTCAGACGCTGGAGCGAGAGCAGCGGTACGGGAACGGCCTAGATCGAGCCAGGATCGCCTTGGCAGAACGGCTTGCCGAGTCGTTGAACGGACGGTTCCGCGATGCGTTCCTGAATACGGAACTGTTCTCGACACCAACCGAGGCCCAGTTGCCATCAGACCAATAGCAGAGGGACCACAACACCCATGAGCTCCGCTTGACTTCGTCTACAGGCCGCACTCAGCCCTCCAGGGTCATGCGCCCCTGGGAGCAGCTCAACTGGGAGCTGCAGCATGACCACAACCAACAACTCTCCTTCGGCCTGGACCGATCAAGGGGGTGACTTCAGGGGTGCGGTCGGGCAGCGCGGAGCTGAGCTGGCCAGAGTCAATCCGAACCAAGCTGAACTGGACGCACTTGACCAGCACGGAAGTGGACTGGACGCGTTGATCCCCTCAACGTTGAACTTGCAGCGCTCGAGCAGGATTCCCACAACTCGTGGGCATCAAAGTGATCCCACACATGGGATTTTCACCAGGTTTCTGTTCCCTCAGATACATTCACTGGGGCCTGCCACCTCAGCCTGGGCACAGAAAGCCTGGCTGCACCACGCAAAAGCCTTGCCCCGCAATGGATATCAGCAGGCAATGACCATTTGTTAAGCATCGCTCACAAGATTAGGCGTTGGGCCAAAAATACGTAGGCCAAGTCGGGGGTCCGCTGGCACCGGTCAAACAACGGTGTTCAGCGCAAGACACACCTTTCTGGCTCGCGTGAACGCCTTTGGCGCTCTCGCTTTGCACACCCACCCTCCCGACCCCACCCGTCGAGAACAGGAGCTCATTTACATGTTCGACGCCTTCACCAAGGTCGTTGCTCAGGCTGATGCCCGCGGCGAATTCCTCAGCAGCGCCCAGATCGACGCCCTGGCGTCGGTTGTCGCTGACAGCAACAAGCGCATGGAT
>NZ_JAHLYO010000020.1:0-86381 GCF_025128015.1 Synechococcus sp. CS-1333 | reverse complement strand
TGCCTTCGAGCTCTCCCCCTCCTGGTACGTTGAAGCCCTGAACTACATCAAGGCCAACCACGGCGTCTCCGGCGACCCCGGTGTCATCGCCAACAACTACATCGACTACGCCATCAACGCCCTCGTCTGAATCCCTCGCGGATTCAACGATGCAACCGAGGATTCTCTCCTCGCTTGCCATCGGCGCAACGGAGGCCTCACGGCCTCCTTTTTCATGCGCCTGCCTGAATCTGCCTGGCTGACGCCGGCAGGCTCAGGCAGGGCCACCGGACACCGGTCCGGTTGTTCTTCCGGCAAAGGCAGGCCACCCGCCTGCCTTTGCGAACCCGACACACAGCGGCCATGGATGTCGCCGGATCCACCATCGACACACCCCTCTCAGACCCTGCCGCCACAGGCGGTGGCGCACCGATTTC
Source organism: Synechococcus sp. CS-1333 (assembly GCF_025128015.1). Lineage (NCBI taxonomy): Bacteria > Bacillati > Cyanobacteriota > Cyanophyceae > Synechococcales > Synechococcaceae > Synechococcus > Synechococcus sp. CS-1333. Next base: position 85,965 of record NZ_JAHLYO010000020.1, on the reverse strand, counting down.
GGAAGCGGAGGCCCTGCGGCGGCTCCGCCAGAGCGAAGACCAGTCGTTGCAGTATTACGCCGCCTGGTGGCTGGGTCGCATGCGCAGCCGCCACCCCGACGCCGTGCCCCTGTTGTGCGTGGCCCTGAGGCAGCGCCAGCCCCGCCAGCTGGACGCCGGGGTGGAGCACAATGCCGTCGCCCGCAACGCCGCCCGCGCCCTGGGCAAGCTCGGCTCTGCCGACGCCGTCACCGACCTGATCGAAGCGCTCGACGATGAGGACGACGGGCTGCGCGAAGCCGCAGCCCGGGCCCTCGGTGAGCTGGGAGCCACCGCCGCGGTGGAGACTCTCTGCCGACGGCTCGCCAGCGGTCCCGCCGTGGCCGGGGCCGTGCAGCCGGCCAGCAGTCGGCTGCAGGAACCCTGCGAAGCGCTGCTGGAAGCCCTTGGGTCGCTTGGGCAGGCCACGCCCACCGTGCTGGCGGTGATCGAGCCGTTCGTGGCGCATGAGCGGCCGTTGATCCGCAGCGCCGCCTGCCGCGCCCTGCTGCAGCTCACTGGCGACCATCGCTGGGGCGAGCAGCTGGTGGAACTGCTTGATCATCCCCAACTCCAGGTGCGGCGCGCCGCCTTGATGGATCTGGGAGCTGCCGGCTGGCGGCCTGCGCTGGAGCCGATTCGCCGCACCCTGGCCGAAAACAGCCTCAAGCTGATCGCTTTGCGCGGGCTGGCGGAAAACCTGCAGCCGCCCGCCGTGTCCGATCCCGCCACCACCGCTGTGCTGGCAGTGATGGACGACCTGCTCTGACCATGTCATCTGCTGATCCGAGCGTTCTGATTCGCAACCTCAAGGAGGCCGACAGCCCCGTCGGGCTGCTGCAGGCCACCCGCGCCCTGGCGACGGCCTGCCATCCAGAGGCTGCTGTCCATCTGGTGGAAGTGCTGGGCTTCAACAATCCCGGGGCAGCGGTGGCGGCGGTGGAGGGATTGGTCGCCCTCGGCACCGCTGCCGTGGAGCCCCTGCTGACCAACATCGACGGCTACAACTACGGCGCCAGGGCCTGGGCCGTGCGCGCCCTCTCCGGCATCGGTGATCCCCGCGGCCTGGCGGTGCTGGAGGAGGCCCTTGCTGAAGACATCGGGCCGAGCGTGCGGCGCGCGGCGGCCCGCGGGCTCGGCCAGCTGCGGTTGGAGAGCCTGCCGCAGGAGGAGCGCAGCGCCATCTGGCAGCGCTGTCTCACGGGGCTGCTGGCTGGAGCGGCCGATCCGGAATGGGTGGTGCGCTATGCCGTCGTGGTGAGCCTGGAGCAACTGCTGCCCCATCCTCTTGCGGCTGAACAGCGCGTGCGCGGGCTGGCGCAGCTGGAGGGACTGGCCGCGCCGGCTTCGGAAGACACCTTGGTGGTGCGTCTGCGCGCCAGGCTGGCGCTCGACAATCTGTCTGGCTGATGGCGATGGCTCCCACCCGTGTCCTGTTTGTCTGCCTCGGCAACATCTGCCGCTCCCCGGCGGCAGAAGGGGTGTTCCTCAGCCAACTGGAGCAGGCCGGGCTCTCGCACGCCTTTGCTGTGGATTCCGCCGGCACGGGCGGTTGGCATGTGGGCCATCCCGCCGATGCGCGCATGCGCGCCGCTGCCGAGCGGCGCGGCATCCTGCTCACCAGCCGGGCCCGCCAGCTCGAACGGGGCGATCTGGACCGGTTCGACCACATCCTCACGATGGATGAGGACAACCTGGCCGCCGTGCGTGCCCTGGCCGGCGACGGGAACCACAGAGCCACGGTCACCCCACTCACCACCTACTGCCGCCGCCACAGCGCCAGCCACGTGCCCGATCCCTATTACGGCGGGAGTCAGGGATTCGAGCAGGTGCTCGACCTTCTGGATGACGCCTGCGCCGGACTGTTGGCACACCTCGACGCCAGTGGCGGCGAGGGTGGCTCTGCCAGTGGAGGCGCCGCCGCCGGTGGACACGACCCAGGCGATGGAGCTGGAAACGGAGCCAGCGCGGCTTAGGCCGGATCCGGCCATGCCTCTTCCGGCACCCGCTCGCGAAACAGTTCGGTCAGCCGTTCGATCACCGCTTCGATCGCCATACCATCGGTGATCACCTCCACCGCATCCTCGGCCTGGAGCAGGGGCGCAACAGCCCGGGTCGAATCGAGCCGGTCGCGTTCGGCGATCTGCGCCTCCAGCTCCGCGCCTGCTGGTACAGCGAAGCCCCGCTCCGCCAGATCGAGCGCCCGGCGACGCGCCCGCTCCGCCACGGTGGCCGTGAGGAACACCTTCAGCTCGGCGTCCGGGAATACAGCTGTGCCGATGTCGCGGCCTTCGGCCACCAGGCCGCCGCGCTCCCCCATGCCCTGCTGCTGACGAGTGAGCGCCTCACGCACACAGGCATGGGCCGCCACCACGGACACCTGAGCGGTGACATCCGGACTGCGGATCGCCGTGGTGATATCGGTGCCGTTGATGGTGACGCACGGTTCGCCGCCGGGGCCGTTGTCGAGGCGAAGCTCCAGGGCCTCGAGCAGGGGAGCCACAGCCGCGGCATCGGCAGGATCGGCCCCCTGGCGCTGCACCCACCAGGTGACGGCGCGGTACATGGCGCCGGTGTCGAGATAGATCAGCCCCAGCCGCCGGGCGAAGGCGCGGGTCACTGTGCTCTTGCCGGCGCCAGCGGGGCCGTCGATGGCGACGATCGGGAGACGGGTCATCAGAACGGTGTGATCGATCAGGCGGCTGGGCCCGCAACGGACGGCCACGGCGAGCAGAGCCATGGCGCGGAGCTGGGTCACCGGCGCCAGGGTCTGGGGGACCACCAGCTCGGCGTACTCCACCGCAAGGGCGGCAGCCTCGAGACCTTGGCACACCGCCTGCTGCACCACGGCGGCGCTGCGTTCGCCTGCGGCCACCAGAGCCCGGCCGACTTCCAGCGCCCGGGGCAGGCCCGCAGCCTGCAGGCGTTGGGAAGGGGAGAGATAACGGTTGCGGGAGCTGCCGGCCACGCCATCGGCTTCACGCCAGGTGGGACAGCCGCGGACCTGCAGCGGCAGCCCGAGATCGGCCACCACCCGACGCAGCACCACCAGCTGTTGCCAGTCTTTTTCGCCGAGCCAGAGCTGCTCAGGGCGGATGAGACCCAGCAAACGGCAGACCACCGTGGCCACCCCTTCGAAGTGGCCCGGGCGGTGCCGGGCGCAGAGGCCGGCAAGCAAGGCCGGCGGCGGGCACACGCGGGTGAGGCCTGCGTCACCACCGGGGAAGAGCTCTTCGGCCGTGGGCACGAACAACGCCGTTGCTCCGGCCGCCTCAGCCAAAGCACGATCGGCCTCCAATGTGCGGGGGTACGACTGGAAGTCCTCGCCCGGGCCGAACTGGAGCGGGTTGACGAACAGGCTCACCAGCACGCGTGGCTGGTGGCGGCGGCCATCCGGCGCGGTCACCGGCTGGCCGGCCCGCCCGATCAGGCAGAGATGGCCGGGGTGAAGCGCCCCCATGGTGGGCACGAAGTGGAGGGGCACGTTCCGGGTGGAGGGGGTGCCGCACCAATGCTGCAGCTCCCGGCGAGTTCTCAGCAGGCGCACCGGCTCCACAAGCGAAAGGCCCCAACCGAGGGATTCTCGGATGGGGCCTATGCACCCCTCTGAAGGGGTGTTGAAGAGGAAGACCTACCGCAGGACTTCCAGGCGGACCGGGGCGAGGCCGCTGGCCACGAGGCCCAGGTGCTGGGCGGCTCCGTGGGCGAGGTCAATGACGCGGCCGCCGGTGAAGGGGCCACGGTCATTGATGCGCACCACGGCCGTGCGGCCGTTGTTGAGGTTGGTGACCCGCACCTTGGTGCCGAAGGGGAGGGTGCGATGGGCGGCCGTCATGGTGCCGGGGCGGAACACCTCGCCGTTGGCGGTGCGATTGCCGAAGAAGCCGGGGCCGTACCAGCTGGCTTTGCCGCTGCTCACGTTGACGACGCGCGGGGCGCGGGGAGCTGGGGCGACAGGGGCGGGAACAACCGGGCGCACTTCGGGTTCGGGAGCGACTTCGCTCTGCACTTCCCGGATGGCCACGTCAGTGCTGGTTTCGAGCTGGACCGTGGGCTGGCTCACCTGGGCCGAAGCCAGCAGGGGGGACTTGTGGGAAAGGGTCGAATCAGCCAGAGCCGGTACGGCGAGGCTGCTGCCGGAGAGCAGAAAGGCGATGGCGCCAAGGGAAAAGGAAGGTTGCATAACGCTCGGAACGCCCCTGGGTGAAAGAAATCGCCAATGAGAATTGGGAAATTTCTTTGGCTCTCCGCGCCAGGTAACGACCTGGAGCATCGAGCAGACGAGGGGAATTCCTGGGCAGAAGTAACGGCCCGGCAAAGTTAGGCTGTCTTTTCAGTGCAGTTCGGCCAGGAATACGCCGAAGAAAATGATCAGGAACAATCATCAAAGCCGACATCCCTGTCACTGTCTGCACTTCCTGACCACCACCACCCAGGCAATGATCAGCGAACCCGATCACCCCGATCAGCGCCGCTGATGGTTTCCTGTGCCAATCGACCCAGCGTCTACCGGAAATGGCGCCCGCCGGTCGCGAGCGGCACCGCATTCAGCGCAATCTGTCCCGCTGCATCGGAGGATCGGAGCGGAGATCGCCCGCCCTGAAGGACCTGAGCCATGGACTACCGCAGTGCAGGGGTGGATGTGGTCGCCGGTCGCGCCTTCGTTGAGCGCATCCGCAGCAGCGTGGATTCGACCCGCCGGCCTGAGGTAGTGGGGAACCTCGGCGGCTTTGGAGGGCTGTGCCGGCTGCCGGCCGGGCTGAAGAAGCCGCTTCTCGTCTCCGGCACCGATGGCGTGGGCACCAAGCTGGAACTGGCGCAGGCCCATGGCCGTCACCACGACGTGGGCATCGACCTGGTGGCCATGTGCGTGAACGACGTGGTCACCAGCGGCGCCGAGCCTCTGTTCTTTCTCGACTACATCGCCACCGGCAAGCTGAGTCCTGAGGCCATGGCGGCCGTGGTGGAAGGCATCGCCGACGGTTGCCGTCAGAGCGGCTGTGCCCTGCTGGGTGGGGAAACCGCCGAGATGCCCGGCTTCTACCCCAGCGGTCGCTACGACCTGGCGGGGTTCTGCGTGGCGGTCGTGGAAGAGGACGCACTCATCGATGGGCGGCAGGTCAGCGCTGGTGATCGCCTCATCGCCCTGGGCAGCAGTGGCGTCCACAGCAACGGTTTCAGCCTGGTGCGACGGGTATTGGAGGCGGCAGGGGCCAGCAGTGAAACGCGGCTGCCCGGCAGCGGCGCGCCGGTGATCGAGGCCCTGCTGACGCCCACCCAGCTGTATCCCGCCGCAGTGAAGGCCCTGCTGAGTGCCGGGGTACCGCTCCGGGCAATGGCCCACATCACCGGCGGCGGACTGCCTGAAAACCTGCCACGCGCCCTGCCGGCACACCTGCACGCAGTGATCGATCCCGCCAGCTGGGAGCGGCCTGCGCTGTTCTGCTGGTTGCAGGAACAGGGCAGCATCCCGGAAGAAGACCTCTGGAACACCTTCAACCTGGGGGTGGGATTCGTGCTGGTGGTACCGCCAGCGGCCCTGCCTGATGCGCTTGCCGTGTGCGCCGCCATCGGCCAGGCGGCCTGGCCATTGGGAGTAGTGGCAGAGGGCTCTGCAAGCAACCGTCCACTTGGGGGGTTGCCGTACTGACACCGCCTGCCAGAAATGACAAATTGGATTCGGCTTATCCGCGATCGGTCGTCGAGCAGGTGACACGATTCGCTTCACATGCTCCCCAGGCCTTCTGGAGCCAGCAGGAGCCACGTCTTCGTCGATAACTCTCTTTGTCCATGATTCCCAACCCCGGTCGCATCACCCGTCGCCGCAGCTCCGCTCCTCCTCTGGCTCCCGTGCCGCCTCGTCGCCACGGCGAAAGCTTCTCCCGACCCCCGATCCGCCCCACCTTTCTCACCCTGAGGGACTACGGCAAGGTGTATGTGGCGGATCTACCGCGCCTCTCGGATGGCCAGCTGGGCCACGTGCTCAAGGAAGCCCGCGACATCCTCGAGAGTCTCAACAACCGCCTGAAGGAACTTGAACTGCAGGCCTCGCTCAGCCCGCTGGAGCAGGAAACCGTGATCCGGGCCGGCACCAAACGGGATGTGACCGAGCGCTTCATTCAGGCCCTTACCGAAGAGCTCGAACAGCGCCGCAACAACCCCGCCCTGCGCGCCGCCGTGGGCGAATCCCTGGCCCGTACCTTCCTGGAGATGGCTCGCCATCGGCTGCCAGGTTCAACCTTCGATTCCCTCCTGCAGGAGGCGATGGCCGCCTGCGGCGGCGACGACGGCTCCGCTCTGGCTGAAGCGGACGACATCGCCGACGAGGACGAATCGGAGGAACGCTCCGCCCCGGTGCTGGTGCGCGTCACCCGGCCTGCCGCCATGCCGGTGGTGCTCACACCCGATGCCTCACCGGCGTAAGCCCCCAGGGGGCCTGTTCATCCATCGCCCGCCGTTCTGGAGCGCTTGGGTTCAGGCACTCTGAAAGGGATTGGCGGGCATGCGCCCCGGCAGGGCCAGTGCCAGCCGATCGAGCTCGCGGCGTTCAGCAGTTGTGAGCTGCCAGGCCAGCGCCGCTGCCGCGCCATCCACCTGCGCCGGCGTGCGCAGGCCGGGGATCGGCATGGCTCCGTGGGCGCGGCACCAGTTCAGCGCCACTTCTGCCACCTGGGCCCCACGGGCATGGGCCACCGCCCGCATCGCCTCGAGCAACGTGGTGATCCGTGGCCATAAGCGGCGGTACAGCACACCCCTCGGGCCGGCCGGCCAGCTCTCGCCAGCCCGGTGGCGATCGCTGAGCAGCCCCAGGGCGAGTGGGCTGTAGGCGATCAGCTCGACGCCGAGCTCGCGGCAACAGTCCGCCACGCCCCCCGGCGCCAGGGCCTCAGGTGCCAGCAGCGAGATCTGCACCTGCAGGCTCGCCAGCCGCACCCCCCGCTCGGCCAGGTGCCGGTGCACGCGGCGCAGGCGCTGCGGGCCCATGTTCGACACCCCAAGGCTGGTGGCAGCGCCGGCCAACACCCGATCCGCCAGTCCATCGAGCAGGGGCCCCTCCTGCCAGGGCGCGTAGCGGGCGGTGCTCCAGTGCAGTTGCACCCGGTCGAGCTTGCCTCGCAGGCGCTCGCTTGATGCATCGAAGGCACGCCCGAAACCGCCGCGGCCCAGCCGCCAGGGGAAGGGGGCCAGTTTGGTGGCCAGGCACAACGCCTCCCGCTCGCCAGGTGGCAGGGCCGCAGCGAAGCGGCCGAGCAGGGTTTCGCTGCGGCCCGTGAACCGGCCGGTGCCATAGGAGTCGGCGGTGTCGAAGAACCGGAAGCCCTGGGCCACCGCCCGCTGAAACGTGGCCTCCAGCTCGGCGTCGTGCCGCTCGGGCTGGTAGCCCCACAGAAACTGGTTGCCCCAGGCCCAGGTGCCCACGCCGATGGCTGGGACCGCCGCTGCCGGTGCAGCAGGCTCGAGGAAGGAACTCCGCTCCTGCATGGCTCCACGTTCTCCACGGGCTGGTGGCCATGATCGTGGTTCGTTGCTGTAGTGCGTCATGCAGCCAGGCGGCCGGTTGCCCGAGCCCAGCCCCGAGCCTCCCGTGGCCGTGGCTGATTCCACCCCTGCCGAACCGGTGCTGTGCCAGCACTGCGGGCGCACCGCCAGCAACGGGATCGCCTGCCAGGGGTCCTGCGTGGCCGATTCCGGCTACTGATCCACGCGTTGGCCGGCGCTTCTGCTCCGGCCGCTCCCCCGGATCAGCACAGACAATGGGGTTCATCCCGCCCCTGAGCCGTGCAAACTCCGTTGAACGTGGCGGGCCGATGGGCGGCCCGTCTCTCCTTGGCGTTACTCGCCGCCGCCCCGCTGGGCGGTTCCTTCCCTTCGGTCGTCCGAGCCGCTGAGCCGGGCGACGATTTCGGCCGGCTGCGCAAAGCACCCGACACCTGCCGCGCCAACCTGGCGGAGGCGCCGGCAGTGGCCTGCACGTCGATCCAGCTGGAACAACGCGCCCGTGGGTCGCTCAGCATCCGCTTCTTCCTGCCGGAAGCGGAGGCAGTGAGCCACCAGCTCACGTTTGCGGGGGTGTTGACGCCGGGCAGCCAGCCGCTGCAATGCCGTCAGGGCCGTTGCCGCCTGCAGGGGCCGATCGAAACGGAGATCGGCAGCATCAGCGAAAGCGGCTTCGACGGCCGTGGGCTGGCGACCAGCTTGCCGAAGGCCTGGCCGGTGCGGGGCCGCTGCAAGGTGGAGCAACTGCAACTGAGCTGCGAAGGCACATCCTTCAGCGGAGAGCGCTGGCAAGCGCAGGCCAGCTTCTGACGACGCTGCTACCGCACCAGTGACCTGCACCCTGCCGAATCCCCGGGCACCCACGCCTCATGGCGGGGCGAGGAGCTAACGGTTGACTGAATAAAGAGGCGGCACCCAGATTCGAACTGGGGGTAAAGGATTTGCAATCCTCTGCCTTACCACTTGGCCATGCCGCCGCATGGGGGAGCAAACTCCCTGGACCGGATCGTATCAGCCACGGCATGCCCTCCCGTCTGCTGGTCCTGAGCAACGGGCATGGGGAGGATCTGATCGCGCTCAAGGTGATCGAGGCCCTGCAGCAGCGGCAGCCGGGCCTGGGCGTGTGCGTTCTGCCCCTGGTGGGAGAAGGGCAGTGCTTTGCCGCGGCCGAAGCCGCCGGCGCCCTGCAGCGCATCGGCCCCCGCCAACGGCTGCCCAGCGGCGGCTTCAGCAACCAGAGTCTGTCCGGGCTGGTTCAGGACCTCGTCGCCGGCCTGCCCCAGCTCAGCTGGGGCCACCTTCAGACGGTGCGCCGCTGGGGGCGCACCCACCAGCCCCTGCTCGCTGTGGGAGACCTGCTCCCCCTGGCCCTGGCCTGGAGCAGCGGGGCACCGTTCGCCTTCATCGGCACCCCCAAGAGCGACTACACCTGGCGCAGCGGCCCGGGCCACAACGGCCTGGCCGATGGCTATCACCGCTGCAAAGGCAGCGAGTGGGATCCCTGGGAGTGGGCGCTGATGGGCTCGCGGCGCTGCCGGCTGGTGGCGGTCCGTGATGGGCTCACCGCCCGGGGGCTGCGCCGCCATGGGGTGCCGGCCCTGGCTCCGGGCAACCCGATGATGGATGGGCTGGCACCCACGGCCCTGCCGGCGGCTCTGGCCTCCAGCCGGCGGCTGGTGCTGCTGTGCGGCAGCCGTCTGCCGGAAGCGATCCGCAACTTCGAGCGGCTGCTTTCTGCCCTTCAGGGGCTGGCTGCAGAGCACGACACGCTGGTGTTCTGCCCGATCGGTGCCACCCCGGCGCCGGAGCAGCTCGGGCCAGCGCTGCGGGCGCATGGCTTCCAGCCTGTAGCCGTGCCCGGCGGCAGCGGCGCCGATCAGGCCTGGCGGCGGGGCGCGATGGTGCTGCTGCTGGGCCGGGGTTGCTTTCCACGCTGGGCGGGGTGGGGAGAGCTTGGCCTGGCCACGGCGGGCACGGCCACCGAACAATTTGTGGGGCTCGGCCTGCCAGCCCTGTCATTGCCGGGTCCTGGCCCGCAGTTCAAGCGGGCCTTCGCGCGCCGGCAGAGCCGGCTGCTGGGGGGAGCGGTGCAGGTGTGCGCCAGCCCCGGCGCATTGACCCGTCGCCTGAGGGAGCTGCTGCAGGATCCAGTCGGCATGCGCCGGCTGGGCCAGATCGGCCGGCGCCGCATGGGCAGCGCCGGCGGCAGCGAGCGACTGGCGGCCCTGCTCGAACGCCAGCTGCTGGCAGGGGGCCGGGGCTGAGGCGAGGATGGGGTCAACTCCCTACGCACCCCCCTGATGCCAGTTCCGCCCAATCGGGCCTATGCGGTGGCCACCGGCAACCTGGCCACCCTGCTGGGCATCAGCATCTCCTCCGCCCGGCGGCGGGTGGATCTGCAGGCGGCACGGGAGGAGGTGCGTGATGCCGCCGGCAGAGTGGTGATCGCCAAGCGACTGATCGAGGCGGCGCGTGCCGATGCCCTCAGCCAGGGCCGGCTGCTGGATGAGCTGCTGGTGGCCAAGCCTTCGGAATCCAATTTCCTCGACGAGGACTGAACGTCACCGGCGCTGGGCGGATAGGGCTTCAGCGACCTTGGTCGTGGGGCGCCTCAACGGCTTTGTGCGGGCAGCCCTTCATCGGCCCTGGGCGTGCGAACCCTCAGCGACCCTGGGCCGAATGCTCGAACACGGAGCCGAAGCGGCTGCGGTCGAGGTCGGCGAACACCGGGATGCAGGCAAAGCAACGCTGCGCCAGCTCGAGGCGCTCTTCGCGCTCCAGGATCGCGCTCAGGCGGCGGTAGGCGGGCAGCAGGTAGCGGGCATCGTTGGCCGCATAGGCCAGCTGGGCCTCATCGAGCTCCTCCACCCGTCCCCAGTCGCTGCTCTGGGCCTGCTTGTCGAGCTCCACACCCACCAGCTCCTGCACCACCTCCTTGAGGCCATGGCGGGAGCTGTAGGTGCGGGCCAGGCGGCTGGCCACCTTGGTGCAGAACAGCGGCGCCACAGCGATGCCGAGCCCTTCCCCCAGGGCCGCCACATCGAAGCGGGCGAAATGGAACACCTTCTCGATCGTGGGGCTTTCCATCAGCTGCTGCAGACGCGGCGCCGCCTTCTGGCCGCGGGCGATACGGATGCAGCAGACGTTGTCCTCGTCGTCGGCGATCTGTACCAGACAGAGGCGGTCACGGCCGTGCACCAGCCCCATGGCTTCGGTATCCACCGCCAGAGCGGGCGCGGCGGCATACAGCCCCAGCCATTCCTCGTCGAGGTCGCCATCGAAGACGGCGAAGCGGGCGGGTGCGGAGGCGGAGGAACCCATCGAAGGCGAAGCGACGGTCGTCATCGTCGCCCGCCGGGGGACTGGGAGAGAATGGCCGCCACACACGGCCCGCTCCCCATGCCCCCTGCCCTGGGCTCCACCCTGCTGCTCACCGTTCTGCTGGCGATCGGGCTGGTGTTCTTCCTGCGGGCCGCCAGCAAGGACCGCACCACGGTGGTGGAGGTGCACTCGCCCCGCCCGCCGGTGGAGGTGCTGGAGGGCCTGAGCCAGTGGTTGCTGCAGCGCGGCTGGCGCACCGACAGCGGCGATGCCGAGCGGCGGGTGCTTCGCTTCCAGGGCACCGTGGCCGCCAGCACCAATCTGGCGCTGCTGCTGTCCCTGCTGGCGGCGGTGGGGGGGGCCTGCCTCGGCCTGGTGCTGCGTCAGCTGTTGCCGGTGCTGGGCGGCTGGCCACTGCTGCTGGTGGCGGCAGGCCCACTGGCGGGGGTGGTCTACCGGCGGCGGGCCAACCGGCAGGAGCAGGTCGAGTTGCGTCTGATCAGCGGCGATGAGGCCTCCGGCAGCAGCCTGCAGCTGCGGGCCCACCGCGATGAACTGATCGCCCTGGAACTGGAGATGGGCCCCCGCCTGCAGCTGGCCAGCGACGGTGCCCTGCTCAGCTCCCCGATCTGATCCCCATGCACTGCCTAGCCCCGACGCGCTGGCCCGGATCGCTGCTGCCCCGGTTCGGCCTGCTGGCGCTGGTGATCACCACCACGCTGCCGGTGCCGGCGGCCCTGGCCGGCCATGATCCTCTCACCGGTCCCCGCACCCGGCTCAGCAAAGACTGGGTGGGCACCCGCACGCTCGCCCCCGGCACGCCGGTCCTGGTGCTGGCGGGCCACGCCGACTCCCAGGGCATCGCCGGCGCCGGCACACCGGGTGAGGCCGTGGCCCTGTTCGGGGCGGCCCCGATGCAGGCGGAGATCCGCGACGAGCTCTTCTGGAACCTGGCGGTAGCCCAGGAGGTGGCACGGCTCGGCCAGCAGCGTGGTCTGGCGATCGGCTTCTACGACCCCCCGCTCCGCACGATCGTCAACGGCGACGATCCCCGCACCAACTGGAGTGTGGGCCGCGAGCACGTGCGCCGCGGCGGCTATGCGGTCGAGATCCACTTCGATGCCTACGGCCCCGATGGATTCGGCTCCGGCCTGATCCCGCCGTTGCAGCAGCCACTCAGCCGCCTCGACGAAGCACTGGCCGGTGCCTTCGGCGGGTTTCCGGCCCGCTTCCGCCAGGGGCTGGGGGCGCCCCGGCGCGGCATCGCCATCCTTGAGATCGGCAAGCTGGAAGGGCCCCTGGAAGCCGCGCTGCGCGACCCCTACCGGCGCCAGGCCACTCTGGAGGCCATCGCCGCCCGGGTGGTGCAGGCCATCGAGGCGGGTCTCACGCCCAGTCCTGGCGGGCCCGGGACGGCTCCGCTCAGTCCACAGCCTGTCGGGGTCGGCAGCGTTCCTCCAGCGATGGATCGCTGAGCCACTCCTGCGGGCGGGTGAACAGCTCGGTGAGCAGCGCTTCGCGGCTGCCGGGCTCCGGCACATACCCGTATTCCCAGCGCACCAGCGGCGGCAGCGACATCAGGATCGACTCGGTGCGGCCGTTGGTTTGCAGGCCGAAGATCGTGCCGCGGTCGAACACCAGGTTGAACTCCACGTAGCGCCCGCGCCGGTAGAGCTGGAACTGCCGCTCTCGCTCGCCGTAGGGAAGGCCATTGCGCTTCTCCACGATCGGGATGAAGCTGGGCAGGAAGGCATTGCCGCAGGCTCCGGCCAGGCGGAACAGCTGCTCCCAGCCGTGGCTGCAGGGCCCCAGGGCCTTGCTGACGGCAGCGGCAGGGCCGGCTGGATCCTGCCCCTTGTAGAGGATGCCGCCCGGATCCTGGTAGTCGTAGAAGATGCCGCCGATGCCGCGGGTCTCGCCTCGGTGCTTCAGGTGGAAGTATTCGTCGCACCACGGTTTGAACACCGTGTAATAGGCCGGGTCGACGCTGTCGCAAGCGGCCTTGAGCGTGCCGTGGAAATGGCGCGCGTCCTCCAGGAACGGGTAGTAGGGGGTGAGGTCGGCGCCGCCGCCGAACCACCACACAGGGCCGGCCTCGAAATAGCGGTAGTTGAGGTGGACGGTGGGAACGTAGGGGTTGCGGGGGTGGAGCACCATTGAGGTGCCGGTGGCAAACCAGTGCTGCCCCTTGGCCTCGGGCCGCTGGTTGAGGATTGACGGGGGAAGGTTGTCACCCTCCACCTCGGAGAAGTTCACACCGCCCTGCTCGAACACACGGCCCTCGCGCATCACCCGCGAGCGACCTCCCCCGCCTTCGGGGCGCTCCCAGCTTTCCTCCTTGAAGGTTCCCTCGCCGTCCAGGGCTTGCAGTCCCGCGCAGATTCTGTCCTGCAGGCCCATCAGCAACTGTCTGGCGCGCTGGCGTGAATCCGCGGGGGGTGCCGTCGCCGTGCCCTCTGGCCCGGGGGCCGTCGCTGTGCCCGCTGGGCCGGGGGACTGGGTTCCCACCGGCTCCGGCCCGCCCTGCCTGGCCACTCCCTGCTCCGCCACCAATCCCTTCGCCGCAAACGGCGCCCGATACCTGAACACCATTCCAGCCTGTCGCCCCGCCAGACAAGCCTTCGAGAGGGTCTGTCATGGGAGCGGCGCCTAAGATCACCCTCTTTGCCCAGTCAGCCGGATGGCCACCGCCGATCAGGCACGCGAAGCCCTTCAGGCCCTCTGCGACGCGGGCACCGGCCGCAGCCTGCTGGAACTGGCCTGGATCAGCCAGGTGCGCACCCAGGACAACCGCGCCCTGTTCCGACTCGCCCTTCCCGGCTACGCCACCAGCCAGCGGGAGCAGATCGCCAGCGCAGCGAGGGCAGCCCTGCTGGCGCTTGATGGCATCGACGACGTCCAGATCGAGCTGGCCCAGCCCGCCTCCAGCGCGGGGCACGGCCATGGCCATGGCGCCTCGGCGGCCCCGGGGCAGCTGCCCGAGCGCCAGGGCATCCCCGGGGTGAAGCGGGTGATCGCCGTCAGCAGCGGCAAGGGCGGTGTCGGCAAGAGCACGGTGGCCGTCAACCTGGCCTGCGCCCTGGCCGCCAGCGGCCTGAAGGTGGGCCTGCTGGACGCCGACATCTACGGCCCCAATGCCCCCACCATGCTGGGCGTGGCCGACCGCACCCCTGAGGTGAGCGGCAGCGGCGACCAGCAGGTGCTCACACCCATCGACACCTGCGGCATCGGCCTGGTGTCGATGGGCTTGCTGATCCAGGAGAACCAGCCGGTGGTGTGGCGTGGACCGATGCTCAACGGCATCATCCGCCAGTTTCTGTATCAGGTGAACTGGGGCGAACGCGACGTGCTGGTGGTCGACCTGCCACCCGGCACCGGCGACGCCCAGCTCACCCTCGCCCAGGCCGTGCCCATGGCCGGCGTGGTGATCGTCACCACACCCCAGAAGGTGTCGCTGCAGGATGCGCGCCGCGGCCTGGCGATGTTCCTGCAGATGGGGGTGAAGGTGCTGGGCGTGGTGGAGAACATGAGTGTGTTCATTCCTCCCGACAGGCCGGAGGCCCGCTACGCGATCTTCGGCAGCGGTGGCGGCGCCGCCCTGGCCGCCGAAGCCGAGGTGCCCCTGCTGGCGGAACTTCCCCTGGAGATGAGCGTGATGGAGGCCGGTGATCAGGGGTTGCCGGTGGTGGTGGCCCGGCCGGATTCCGCCATGGGCCAGGCCTTCCGCGCCCTGGCGCACAGCCTCTCCAGCCCGAGCCTGACCCCGGCCTGAGCGTGATGGGCTTGCCCAAAGGGCGGCAGAGCATGTTCTCGGCGCGGCGGCCCCAACGGCGATCGCCGTTTCACGAGATCGATCTGGTGCTGTGGGGCATCCCCCTGGCCATGACCTTCCTGGCCGGCATCCTGATCGCCAGCACCCAGCGCCAGGCCGAATTCGCCGACTGGTATCAGCACTGGATCACCGGAGGGGTGGGCCTGGTGCTGGCGGCCCTGCTGTCTCGGGTGCCGCTGGAGCGGCTCAGGGCGCTGCTGCTGCCCATCTACGGCCTCACCGTGGTGAGCCTCATCAGCGTGCGATTGATAGGCACCTACGCCCTCGGGGCGCAGCGCTGGATCAACATCGGCGGCTTTCACGTGCAGCCTTCGGAGTTCGCCAAGCTCGGCGCGATCCTGCTGCTCGCCGGTGTGCTGTCGCGCTACCCGATCGAGCGACCGGTGGATCTGATCAGGCCCACCGGGGTGTTCCTGATTCCCTGGACCCTGGTGTTCCTGGAACCCAACCTGGGCACCTCTTTGGTGTTCGCCGCCGTTCTGCTGGTGATGATGTTCTGGGCCGGCATGCCGCTGGGCTGGGTGGTGCTGCTGCTGTCACCGCTGGTGGCAGCGATTCTGGCGGGCACACTCCCACCGGCGCTTGTGATCTGGCTGCCGCTCATGGGCCTGATCGCCTATCGCTCGCTGCCGTGGCGCTGGACCGGCGTGGCGATCACCCTGGCGGTGCAGGGGCTGTTTGCGGCCATCACCCCTTACCTCTGGATGCATGGGCTGAAGGCCTACCAACGCGACCGGCTGGTGCTGTTTCTCGATCCATCCAAGGATCCCCTCGGTGGGGGGTACCACCTGCTTCAGAGCAAGATCGGCATCGGCTCCGGCGGGCTCTGGGGCACCGGCCTGATGCACGGTCAGCTGACCAAACTGCGTTTCATCCCCGAGCAGCACACGGATTTCATCTTCAGCGCCCTCGGCGAGGAGCTCGGTTTCGTGGGTGCGATGCTGCTGCTGCTCGGCTTCGGTGTGCTGATGTGGCGCCTGCTGCAGATCGCCGGCAAGGCCCGCACCGATTTCGAGTCGTTGGTGGTGATCGGCGTGGGCGCCATGGTTCTGTTCCAGGTGGTGGTGAACATCAACATGACCATCGGGCTGGGGCCGGTCACCGGCATCCCCCTTCCTTGGATGAGCTACGGGCGTTCCTCCCTGCTGGTGAACTTCCTGGCGCTGGGGCTTTGCGCCTCGGTGAACCGCCACAGCCGCCACCAGCAGAGCCACTGGTGACCTCCCCGAGCCTGGCGCAGATCAGGCAGAGGCTGGCCGAAGGGGTGCCGCCCGGGCGCGCCGACGAGGACGGCATGCGCCGGCAATGGTGGGCGGCCCTGGCCACCTTGCAGAACGACTTCCTGCCCGCGCTCCAGCCGCTTCGCGGCGTCTGGCTGGCCTCGCCCCTGCCGGCTCTCTACGAGCCAGCGTTCCTGCGACAGCTGCAGGGATGGGTGTGGACCCCGGCGGCGGTGGGGTCGTTGCTGCAGCCGCCGGTTGCACTGCTTCCGGATCCGCGCGGCGCCGTCCCGCCGGCGGCGGAAGGGAAGGCCGCCGCCTTCGAACGCCTGATCTTGCGGGACGACGACGGCACCGATCCGCTGTTGTTGCTGATCACCCCCGACCTGCAGGTGGCCATGGCCCTGGAGGGGGAGCCCCCGCGCCGCCGCTTTGTGCTGCGCTTCGATCCCGCCACCCTCTCGGCCGCCCTGCAACTGGTGGACCAGCGGCTTCAGGACACGGCTCCGCAGGCGGGTCTGCAATTGCGCAGCGCTCTGCAGCGGCTGGGCCAGCTGCGCAGCGACGAGGGCATGGCCTTGCGCTTCTGGCCGCGGCTGGGGGAACAGCTGGCCGCCATGGCGCCGAGTGTCACGCTTCAGCCGCTGGTGGCCACGGGAGCCGGCAACGATCACCAGGCCGAACGCTCCAGCGAGCTGGCCCTGCTGGAAGCCCTCACCCATGAGGTGCGCACGCCCCTGGCCACGATCCGCACCCTGATCCGCTCCCTACTGCGCCGCCGCGACCTGCCCGCCGTGGTGGAGCAGCGGCTGCAGCAGATCGACAGCGAATGCAGCGAACAGATCGATCGCTTCGGTCTGATCTTCCATGCCGCCGAGCTGCAGCGTCAGCCGCGGCAGCAGCAACAGCTCGCCCGCACCGATCTGGCGGCCCTGCTGCACCAGCTGGCAGGGCTCTGGCAGCGGCAGCTGGAACGGCGCGGCCTGACGCTGCAGCTTGAGGTGGCCGAGGCGATGCCGCCGGTGCTCAGCGATCCGAGCCGCCTGGAAACGATGCTGGGCGGCCTGATCGACCGGTTCAGCCGCAGCCTGCCGGGGGGCACCACCGTGCGGATCCGCCTGCAACCGGCGGGATCACGGCTGAAATTGCAGCTGAGCTGCGATGAAGCCGGCGGCGGCCGTGAGCCTGACGGAGACAAGTCCGGGGGGCGGGGATCCACCGCCACCGTCGGACCGGTGCTGCGCTGGGATCCGCTCACCGGCAGCCTGCAGCTCAGCCGGCAGGCCACTCAGGACCTCTTCCGCAGCCTGGGGGGCCGGTTGACCGAACGCTCCGGCAGCGGCCTGACCGTGTTCTTTCCCCTCGCCAACCAGGGGGCGACCGCGCCTCCGCCACGCGAACCCGCCTGACTTTGTTGACGGGTGTGAAGACCAGGCGCCGAGAGACGGTCTGGCTGAAATGACAGTGCTAGCTTCCAGCCGAAATGGTCGGCGGACGGCTTCTGAGCACCCCTCAGACCCCTGCAGACTCCCCTCCCCCCACAGCCATGACAGCAACGGCGCTGAGCGGTCAACTTCCCAAGTACATCGGCAGCACCGGCGGTCTGCTCAACTCGGCTGAAACTGAGGAGAAGTACGCGATCACCTGGACCAGCTCCAAATCCCAGCCCTTCGAGCTGCCCACAGGTGGTGCCGCCGAGATGAACGAAGGGGAGAACATCATGTATTTCGCCCGCAAGGAACAGTGCCTCGCCCTCGGTACGCAGCTGCGCACCAAGTTCAAACCCAGAATCGAGGATTACAAGGTTTACCGTATCTTCCCTGGCGGTGACACCGAGTATCTGCACCCGAAAGATGGTGTGTTTCCCGAGAAGGTCAACGAAGGCCGCCCAATGGTGAACCACAACGCCCGCCGCATCGGCCAGAACCCCGACCCTTCCTCGATCAAGTTCTCGGGCCGCAACACCTTCGACAGCTGAAGCTCTGACCTGCGCTGAATCCCTCGCGCAAACAACACTTAGAAAGGCGGGGCCGGTGGCCCCGTTTTTTTTGCCCGGCCGTAGGCCCGATGCCCTTTCCCGATCGCGACGCCTTTCTCGCTCAGGCCAGCTCAGGCCGCACCTTCATCCCCCTGTGGGACCGCTGGCCAGCCGACCTCGAAACGCCTCTCACCACCTGGTTGAAGGTGGGCACCACAAGCAGCCATGGGGTGCTGCTGGAGTCGGTTGAGGGCGGCGAGCGGGTGGGGCGGTGGAGCTTCGTTGCCACCGACCCCCTCTGGACGCTCACGGTGCGTGGTGCCAGCGCCGAGCGCCTCTGGCGTGATGGGCGCTGCGAGCCGCTGGAAGGCAACCCCTTCGAGCTGTTGCGCGACGGCCTGGCCGGCCTCCATACCAGCCCGATCCCCGGCCTGCCGCCGGTGGGGCAGCTGTTCGGCTTCTGGGGCTACGAGCTGATTCGCTGGATCGAGCCCAGCGTGCCGGTGCATCCCTGCGATCCGCATGGCCCGCCCGATGGCTGCTGGATGCTGGCCGACAGCCTGCTGGTGTTCGACCAGGTGAAGCGGCAGATCACGGCTGTGGCCTACGCCGACCTGAGCCAGGGGGGCGATCCCGAGCAGGCCTACACGGCGGCAGTGGTGCGCATCTCGGCGCTGGAAGCCCGCATGCATGCTCCGCTGCCCAGCAGCGTCCTACCGCTGCGCTGGGAATCGGAGCCCACCAGGACGCTCCCCACCACCAGCAACCGCAGCCGGGAGGATTTCGAGTCCGCCGTGCGGGCCTCCCGCGAGCACATCGCCGCCGGCGACGTGTTCCAGCTGGTGCTCAGCCAGCGGCTGGAAACCCGCATGCACCGCGATCCGTTCGACATCTACAGAAGCCTGCGGATGGTGAACCCCTCCCCTTACATGGCCTTCTTCAACTTCGGCGGCTGGCACCTGATCGGCTCGAGCCCCGAGGTGATGGTGAAGGCCGAGCCGATGGCGGCAGGGGTGAAGGCCTCGCTGCGGCCGATCGCCGGCACGCGCCCCCGCGGCGCCGATGAAAGCGAAGACCAGCAGCTCGAGCGCGACCTGCTGGCCGATCCCAAGGAGCGGGCCGAGCATGTGATGCTCGTGGATCTCGGCCGCAACGACCTGGGCCGGGTCTGCGCACCCGGCAGCGTCAAGGTCACGGAGCTGATGGTGATTGAGCGCTATTCCCACGTGATGCACATCGTCAGCCAGGTGGAGGGCGTGCTCGCCGCCGGCAAGGACATCTGGGACCTGCTCAAGGCCTCCTTCCCCGCCGGCACCGTGAGTGGCGCCCCGAAGATCAGGGCGATGCAGCTGATTCATGCCCTTGAACCCGATGCCCGAGGCCCGTACTCCGGCGTCTACGGCGCCATGGACCTGAGCGGTGCGCTCAACACCGCGATCACGATCCGCACGATGGTGGTGCTGCCCCACCCGGACGGCGGCTGGCGGGTGCAGGTGCAGGCGGGAGCCGGCCTGGTGGCGGATTCCCAGCCCGCCAGTGAGTACGAGGAAACCTTGAACAAGGCGCGCGGCCTGCTCAAGGCGCTGGCCTGCCTCGGCGAGGAACGGCCATGAGCGCCTCCCTGCTGACCAAGGGGTTCGAGGTGGAACTGTTCACCGGCCGCTCCGACGGCCGTGTGGTGGGGGTGGCGGCTGAGGCCGCCGCGGCCCTCAGCGGCTTCGTGACCGAACCGGATCACCGCAATCTCGAATACATCACCGAACCGGACGCCGATTACGCCCGCCAGCTGGCGCTGCTGCTGGAGCCCCGCCGACGGCTGCGGCACTGGCTGCAGGACCGCGGCCTCACCCTGCTGCCGGGCAGCACCTTGAGCCTGGGGGACAGCCGGCGCTTCGAGCGCTCCGACCCCAGCAACCCGTACCACGGCTTCATCGCCTCGGCCTACGGCACCCGGGTGGTGACCGCGAGCGTGCACATCAACCTGGGCCTCACGGCGATGGATCCCCTGTTCGCCGCCTGCCGGCTGCTGCGCTGCGAGGCGGCGCTGCTGCTGGCCCTGAGTGCGAGCAGCCCCTTCCTCGATGGCGTCGCCACCGGCGCCCATTCGCAGCGATGGCTGCAGTTTCCGCTCACCCCCGAGCAGGTGCCCCTGTTTCTCGATCACGGGCACTACATCCGATGGATGGAAGAGCAGCTGGCGGCGGGAACGATGCGCAACATCCGCCACCTCTGGACCTCCGTGCGGCCCAACGGCGACGACCGTCCCCACAGGCTCAACCGGGTGGAGATCCGGATCTGTGATCTGATCAGCGATCCCCGGCTGCTGCTGGCGATCACCGCCTTCGCCGAGCTGCGCCTGTGGCAGCTGCTCGACGACCCCGACGCCCACGACCCCCTGCTCGCCAGCCGTCTCAGCCCTGACTCCCTGGCGGAGCTGGCCGATGCCAACGATCAGGCCGCCGCGCGCCGGAGCCTCGACAGTGAGTTGCGCGACTGGCGCAGCGGCGAAACGATCACGGCTCGCGCCTGGCTGCGGCGGGAGATCGATGCGCTGTGGCCCCTGGCCGAACGCAGCGGCCTCGCCCCCTGGCTGCTGCCGCTGGAGGCGGTGCTGCGGGACGGCAACCAGGCGATCCGCTGGCTGGCGCTGCACCGGCAGGGCGAATCGATCGAGGCGATCCTCAGCCGCGAGGTGGTCTGGATGGAAGAGCAGGAACGCACGTGGGATCCGGCACCGCTCAACACAGAAGCCCTGCACCCTTTGGGATGATCATGGGAGCGTCCTCTGCTGGCTCCGTCCTCATGCGGCAGTCCCTGTCCGCCCCTGCACCCATGCGCGAAGACGGCGTCATGGAGGCCGGCCTGGCGCAGCCTGCCCCGCGGGTCACCCGGCTGCTCGGTGAGCGGCTGGAGCTGGTGGAAGACCTCTGGAAAACCGTGCTGCGCAGCGAGTGCCCGCCCGAGCAGGCGGAACGGCTGCTGCGCATGAAGGATCTCAGCGATCCCGCCAACGCCCTGACGGCCAGCGCCACCAGCGCAGCGATCGTGCAGCTGATCAGGGACATGGACCTGGCGGAGGCGATCGCCGCGGCCCGCGCCTTTTCTCTCTACTTCCAGCTGGTCAACATCCTCGAGCAGCACATCGAGGAAGACAGCTACCTGGCCAGCCTCCAGGAGGGCACCACCAACCCCATCCCCGATCCGTTCGCGCCGCCGCTCGCCAGCCAGACCGATCCGGCCACCTTCCGCGAGCTGTTCACCCGCCTGCGGGGGCTGAACGTGCCCCCTGCCCAGCTGGAAAACCTGCTGCGCGAACTGGACATCCGCCTGGTGTTCACTGCCCACCCCACCGAGATCGTGCGCCACACCGTGCGGCACAAGCAGCGGCGGGTGGCGAGCCTGATCCACCGGCTGCAGGTGAACAGCCCCAGCGATCTGCACGACGAGCGCAGCCTCAGGCTGCAGCTGGAGGAGGAGATCCGGCTGTGGTGGCGCACCGATGAGCTGCACCAGTTCAAGCCGTCGGTGCTCGACGAAGTCGACTACGCCCTGCATTACTTCCAGCAGGTGCTGTTCGACGCCATGCCGCTGCTGCGCCAGCGCATCCACAGTGCCCTGGGCTGCAGCTACCCGGATGTGGAGCCCCCCCGCGACGCCTTCTGCACCTTCGGCTCCTGGGTGGGAGCTGATCGCGACGGCAACCCCTCGGTCACGCCGGACATCACCTGGCGCACTGCCTGCTATCAGCGGCAGCTGATGATCGAGCGCTACATCAGCGCCGTCCAGGACCTGCGCGATCAACTCAGCATCTCGATGCAGTGGAGCCAGGTGAGCGCTCCGCTGCTGGAATCCCTGGAGATGGATCGGCTGCGCTTCCCCGAGATCTACGACGAACGGGCTGCCCGCTACCGGCTGGAACCCTACCGGCTGAAGCTGAGCTACACCCTGGAGCGGTTGCGCCTCACCCACCGCCGCAACCAGCAGTTGGCGGAGGCGGGCTGGGAGGCTCCCTGCGATGCCGGCTCCTTCCCGCCGGCTCTCACCATCGGCACCGGGCCGATCGCCAGCGCCCCGCAAGACCTCCACTACGCCTCCGTGGATGAATTGCGCACCGATCTGGAGCTCCTGCGCGACAGCCTCGAAACCACCGGGCTGAGCTGTGAGCCGCTGCGCAAGCTGCTGAGCCAGGTGCACATCTTCGGCTTCAGCCTCGCCACCCTCGACATCCGCCAGGAGAGCACCCGCCATAGCGATGCCCTCGACGAACTGAGCCGCTACCTCCAGCTGCCGGTGCCCTACGGCGAGATGGCCGAGAACGAGCGCGTCGCCTGGTTGCTGCAGGAGCTGCAGACGCGGCGGCCGCTGCTGCCCGCCGCCGCCGGCTGGAGCCCGGCCACGGCCGAAACCTTCGCGGTGTTCCGCATGCTTGAGCGGCTGCAGCGGGAGTTCGGCACGCGCATCTGCCGCAGCTACGTGATCTCGATGTCGCACACGGCCTCCGATCTGCTGGAGGTGCTGCTGCTCGCCAAGGAGGCCGGGCTGGTCGATCCCAAGGCGGTGCGCACCTCGCTGCTGGTGGTGCCCCTGTTCGAAACGGTCGAAGACCTCCAGCACGCCCCGGCCGTGATGGAGCGGCTGTTCAGCGAACCCTTCTACCTGCAGCTGCTCGCCAGCAATGGCGAAGCCGACAGGGCCCTGCAGGAAGTGATGCTCGGCTACTCCGACAGCAACAAGGATTCCGGCTTTCTCTCCAGCAACTGGGAGATCCACAAGGCCCAGATCGGCCTGCAGCGGCTGGCGCTGCAGCACGGGGTGGCGCTGCGCATCTTCCATGGCCGCGGCGGCTCGGTGGGACGCGGCGGCGGCCCCGCCTACCAGGCGATCCTGGCCCAGCCGAGCGGCACTATGAATGGCCGCATCAAGATCACCGAGCAGGGCGAGGTGCTCGCCTCGAAGTATTCCCTGCCCGAGCTGGCGCTCTACAACCTCGAGACGATGACCACCGCCGTGCTGCAAAACAGCCTGGTGAGCAGCAGCCTCGATGACACCCCCGCCTGGAACGAGCTGATGGGCCGCCTCGGTGCCCGCTCCCGTCAGCACTACCGCAAGCTGGTGCACGAAAACCCCGACCTCGTGGAGTTCTTCCAGCAGGTCACCCCGATCGAGGAGATCAGCAAGCTGCAGATCTCCAGCCGGCCGGCCCGCCGCAAGAGCGGCGCCAAGGACCTGTCCAGCCTGCGGGCCATCCCGTGGGTGTTCGGCTGGACCCAGAGCCGCTTCCTGCTGCCGAGCTGGTTCGGTGTGGGGGCGGCGCTGCAGGAGGAGCTGGAGCACGACCCCGACCAGCTGGAGCTGCTGAAGCTGCTCTACCAGCGCTGGCCCTTTTTCCGGATGCTGATCTCCAAGGTGGAGATGACCCTCTCCAAGGTGGATCTCGATCTGGCCCATCACTACGTGCAGGCTCTGGGCCGGCCCAGCCACCGCGACGCCTTCGAGTGCATCTTCGAGGTGATCGCCGCCGAGTTCACGCTCACCCGGGATCTGGTGCTGAAGATCTCCGGACACACCCGCCTGCTGGATGGTGATCCGGCCCTGCAGCTTTCGGTCGACCTGCGCAACCGCACGATCATTCCGCTGGGCTTCCTGCAGGTGGCCCTGCTGCGCCGTCTGCGCGACCAGCACCGCCAGCCGCCGATGAGTGAAGTGGCCAGCGATGCCGCCACCGATGGGCGCACCTACAGCCGCAGTGAGCTGCTGCGCGGCGCCCTGCTCACGATCAATGGCATCGCCGCCGGCATGCGCAACACGGGTTGAACGCTGCTTGATCCCGTTTCGCAACCAACCGGCCGTGCCGCGTCTCCCTGATGGGTACGTCCTGGAGAGTGAGCCCTCCCCCCACCCCAGTGAGCTGAACCTCCTGCTGATGGCCTGCGGAGAACCGCAGCGCAGTGAGGCCAAGCTGGCGCAGGTGCTCCTGCGCAGCGCCTGGCAGCTGAGCGTGCGCAACCCCGCCGGCGAGCTGGTGGGCTTCGTGCGCGCCACCAGCGATCAGGCGCTGAACGCGAACCTCTGGGACCTGGCAGCCACCCCCGGCGACGAACAGCAGCAAGCGGTGCTGACCGTGCTGGTGCATGCCGCCCTCTCCCGCCTGCGCCGTGAGCTCAGCGGTTGCAGCATCTCGGTGGCGGCCCCACCGGAGGCCTTGCCAGCCTTGCGCCGCTATGGGTTTCTGGTGGATCCCGGTGGCATCCGCGCCATGGGTCTGGGCCTCAAGACGGAGGTGGAGGCGCCGGCCCCCGCCGGCGACGGGGCATCATCGCGGCCAATGGCCGAGTGACACCCGCCACTGGTGTGGGGGAGGGTCGCCTTGTGGCGGCACCGGTTTGGTGGACATCCGCTTTGTGACGACACCGGCTTCTGGCTTCCGTCAGAACCCGTGGAGTGCCATGCCGGAGGCCTGTTACACCAGTGGGCACCAATCCCGGCGCTCATCGGCAGGGAGTCCTGCCTGCAGACCTTGGAGAGATGTCAGTGAATGAATGAAGCGAGCATGGAGGGATTCGAACCCCCGACCCTCAGAACCGGAATCTGATGCTCTATCCAGCTGAGCTACATGCCCGTGTACGGCGCTGTGGGCCGGATCACGTGGGTGAACAGGCAAAACCTGTTGACCTTGATGGGAAGACAACGCCCTCACCACTCGGCCTACCTTAGCCGCAAGCCGCCCCAGACCCATTCGGCTGCATCGCCTGGAGCTGCTGCACTTCCGCAATTACGCCCGGCTGGAGCTGGAGATCGAAGCCCCACGGCTGTTGGTGATCGGAGCCAATGGCGAAGGCAAGTCGAATCTGCTGGAAGCGGTGGAACTGCTCGGCAGCCTGCGCTCGCATCGCACCGGCAGCGACCTCGACCTGATCCAGCACGGCGAAACCCACGCCAGCGTGCGCGGCTTCTGCCATGAACCGGCGGCGCCGAACCACCAGGGTGCGGCCAGCACCAGCGACGCCCTGGAACTGGAGCTGCGCCAGCGGGGCGGACGCACAGCACGGCGCAACGGCAAGACCCTGAGCCGCCAGCACGATCTGATCGGTCCGCTGCGCTGCGTCGGCTTCAGTGCCCTCGATCTGCACCTGGTACGCGGCGAACCGGCCCTGCGGCGCCAATGGCTCGACCGGGTGGTGCTGCAGCTCGAGCCCGTCTACACCGAGCTGCTGAGCCGCTACGCCCGCTTGCTGCGGCAGCGCAGCCGCCTCTGGCGCGGCGGCCTCTCAGGGCCGGAGCGGGAGGCCCTGCTCGATGCCTTCGACCTGCAGATGGCGGTGGTGGGCACCCGACTGCACCGGCGCCGGCGCCGGGCACTGGCACGCCTGCAACCGCTCGCGGCCGCCTGGCAGGCCCGGCTGAGTGGGGGCCGGGAACGGCTGGAGCTGCGCTATCAGCCCGGCAGCGTGCTGGAGGGAGAGGAGGAGGAGGGCCTGTGGCGGGAGGCCCTGATCGAGCAGCTCCAGCGTCAACGCCAGGAGGAACGCCGGCTGGGCCAGTGTCAGGTGGGGCCGCACCGCGACGAGGTGGGGCTGTTGCTCGGCGATCAGGCGGCACGCCGCTACGGCTCGGCCGGCCAGCAGCGCACTCTGGTGCTGGCACTGAAGCTGGCTGAGCTGGAGCTGGTGCAGCAGCTCTGTGGCGATCCGCCCCTGCTGCTGCTCGACGACGTGCTCGCCGAGCTCGACCCCACCCGCCAGCAGGTTTTGCTTGAAGCCGTGGGCGAGGCGCATCAGTGCCTGGTGAGCGCCACCCATCTGGAAGGTTTCAGCGATCGCTGGGCCGCAGGCTCGCAGCGGGTGGGGATCGTGGCGGGGGCGATCCACTCCCCTCCTTGAACCTGGCACTAGGATGCATTGCTGTTTGTACAGATTCGATGACCCAGACCCTGCCCTGCCTCCACCCCAACCCGGGATGGAACGGAGCCCAAAGCCTCAAGAGCCCTAAGCACCCCGCCTCTCCTGCCCCGGCTGAACCCGTGGCCAGCTCACCTGAAACCATGGTGGGCAAACACTGCATCCTCGAGCTCTACGACTGCAACCCGCAGAAGCTCGATGACGAAGCCTTCCTCAGGACCGCCATCACCACAGCAGCGAAACGTGCTGGCGCCACTCTCCTGAACCTCATCACCCATCGGTTCGAACCGCAGGGCGTTACGGGGCTTGCTCTTCTGGCCGAATCCCACATCTCGATCCACACCTGGCCGGAATCCGGTTACGCGGCTGTAGACGTGTTCACCTGCGGTGACCACACCATGCCCGAGCGGGCCTGTGACGTGCTTGGCCAGGAGCTCGGAGCCACACGCCGGAAGTTGAAGAGCTTCCGGCGCGAAACGCCCGCCTCGATCGCCGACGGAATCCGCGAACCGGTGCCCGCCGCCTGATCCGGTCCGGGGCACACCAAGAGGGCCATGCAAGGTGGGCGGGCATTCAGTGCCCTGCCCACCTTTTTCGCGTCTGGCCATGCTCTGACACAGGCCTGGCCCGTAGATCGGCCTGTGCTCTGGCCATCGTCTTGCCGTGGCTCGGCCTGGGTGTGGGCGCCGCCTGGGTACTGCCCAGCTGTGGCTAAGCCTTTGCCTGGACAGTGCCTGTGGACTGCCTGGGCGCTGCCTGGAAACTGACCGTGCGTTTGTCTGGTCCCGTTCAGCCCCGGCCCATTGCGGCGCCCGGCAGCTGGCGGTTCAGCTTGCCGCTCACCAACCCTTCCAGGTCCAGGCTCACAGCGGTGAAGCCCAGCCCCAGGAACGTGTCCACCAATTCCTGTCGCGGCAGGCGGGTCACAAAGGAATCGAGCTGATCGGCGGGCACTTCGATGCGGGCCGTCTCCCCCTGCACCCGCACCCGCAGCTCACGCACCCCGCGGCGGTGCAACCAGTCTTCGGCACGCGCCAGCCGTTCCAGGCGCAGCGCTGTGATCGGCTCTCCGTAGGGAAATCTTGAGGAGAGGCAAGGCTGGGCAGGTTTGTCCCACCAGGGGAAACCGAGCGCTCGCGAGATCTGACGCACGCCCGCCTTGTTGATACCGAGCTCCGCCAGCGGTGAAATCACCCCATGCTCCCGGGCCGCCTCGATCCCGGGGCGATGATCCCCGAGGTCATCGAGGTTGACACCATCCACCACCTGCAGGCCGCGGCCGGCGGCGATCTGCTCCGCCAGCACACCGTGCAGCTCCTTCTTGCACGCGTAGCAGCGGTTGGCGGGGTTGCGGAAGTAGGCGGGATCCTGCAGCTCTGCAGTGGCCAGCTCCTGGTGGCGGATGCCCATCCAGGCCGCCTGCTGGCGGGCCTCCTGGAGCAGATGGGGGGCCAAGGCGGGGGAAACACCCGTCACCGCCAAGGCCTCCTCGCCCAGCTGCTCGGCCGCCACCGCTGCCACCAGGGCGCTGTCCACACCGCCGGAATAGGCCACCACCACAGCCCCGAAACCCTGCAATCGGGCGCGCAACCGCTCCAGCTGGGTGCACAGCTCGGCAGGCAGGCACTCCAGCAGGCGGTGCAGGGTCGGGGCAGCAGCGCCTCCGGCAGCCTGAAACGGCAGTGCTAGTGAAGGCATTCCAGTCGCTGCCGATCGTTAGCATCTGATCGTAGAAGCCTGAGCCATGGCAGCGACCACAAGCAACGGCCGGGGCATTGGGATCCGCACGGCCGCAGGCAGCAGTGAGCGCAGCCACGGCCAGCTGCACGTCTACGACGGCGAAGGCAAGGGCAAAAGCCAGGCGGCCCTCGGGGTGGTGCTGCGCACCATCGGTCTGGGAATCTGCGAACAGAAACGCACGCGGGTGTTGCTGCTGCGCTTTCTGAAAGGCCCGGGACGCTCCTACGACGAGGACGCGGCCATTGAAGCCCTGCAACAGGGCTTTCCCCATCTGATCGATCAGGTGCGCACCGGCCGCGGCGATTTCTTCACCGCCGGAGAGGCCACGGCCTTCGACCGGCAGGAAGCGCAGCGCGGCTGGGACATCGCCAGAGGCGCCATCGCCAGCGCGCTCTATTCCGTGGTGGTGCTGGATGAGCTCAACCCGGTGCTCGACCTGGGCCTGCTGGAGGCAGGTGAGGTGGTGCGCACCCTGGCGGCCAAACCGGCAGGGATGGAAGTGATCGTCACCGGCCGGGGGGCGCCGGCCCAGTTGGTGCAACTGGCCGACCTGCACTCGGAGATGCGGGCCCACCACCACGAGGATCAGGGCGGCCGGCTCACCGGAATCGAGATCTACACCGGCGAGGGCAAGGGCAAATCCACCAGTGCCCTGGGCAAGGCGCTGCAGGCGATCGGGCGTGGCATCAGCCAGGACAAGAGCCACCGGGTGCTGATCCTGCAATGGCTCAAAGGCGGCAGTGGCTATACCGAAGATGCGGCCATTGCCGCGCTGCGGGAAAGCTATCCCCATCTGGTGGATCACCTGCGCTCAGGCCGCGATGCGATCGTATGGCGCGGCCAGCAGCAGCCGATTGATTATGTGGAAGCAGAGCGGGCCTGGGAGATCGCCCGGGCAGCGATCGCCAGTGGTCTCTACAAAACCGTGATCCTCGATGAACTGAATCCCACTGTGGATCTGGAATTGCTGCCGGTGGAGCCGATCGTTCAGACCCTGCTGCGCAAGCCGGCCGAAACGGAAGTGATCATTACGGGCCGCTGCAAGAACCCACCGGCCTATTTCAATCTGGCCAGTGTGCATTCAGAGATGGTCTGCCACAAGCACTACGCCGAGCGCGGCGTGGACCTCAAGCGCGGCGTGGATTATTGATTCGAGCGTTTCTTTGCTTCTCAGACTTGGATCTTCCAGGATCCCGCAACTTCAGCACGAACATGCCTTGGCCATGTGTACGCGCATCTGTGGGTGGCGCATCTCTGGAGAGTGTATCCCTAGCTTGTGCATGCCTGGCTTGCGCACTCAGACTTCACCCAATTTGCTCCATCCTGTTTTATTGATTTTCGCGCAGACGACTGTACGCACCGACTCCCGCACAAGCACAAGCACAAGCACAAGCACAAGCACAAGCACGTTCGCTCATTCCTTTCGGCTTCTGTCGACATCGAGCGGCAGCGGCAGGCGCCCCTCCTCGATTTCCTCTTCGATCAGATCCACCTCCCGGTTGGCGATGAAGCGGCCGAGCAACAGGCCCATCAAAAGAGACACATACAACGTGCTGCTGAGGCTCAGCAGAATGGCCAGCCGTTCGCCGAGTGGATTGCTGGGCAACACATCGCCATAGCCCAGGCCGCCGAGGGTCACAAAGCTGAAATAGGTGAGTCGGTCGAGCAGGAAGTCGTTGTGAGCTTCTACGCCCAGGTTGAAGCTGCCCGGGTGAATCACCTGAATGGCCGTGGCCAGGATTCCACCGGTGAGGCCAAGATGCACATAGCCCGCCGCCGCGCCGGCCAGCACCTTCAGGTTCACACGCGGCACCCGGGCCAGCACCAGGACGAACCGCGCCGTTGTGGTGAGGAAGAACACCGTGAGCATCAGCAGCGCCACCACCCTCAGCTGCTGGTTTGGCCAGCCCCCAACCAGCAACGGCACCCAGGTGCCGAGCGCCGCCAACAGTCCGAGCAGCCGGTAGAGCTGAACGCGCAGCAGCTCCGACGAGGACGGCCGGATCGCCGGCAGAAGCCTGATCGACTGGAGCACCAGCAGCGACACCATCACCGGCAGCAGGAAGCGGGCGAAGCCCACCCCGCGGATCGTGGCCACCGGCATGAGAAACACCGGCAGCAGGGTCAGCAGGAGGAAGGGAACGAACTGCTCTTCAAGGAGCAGCAGACGCCGTTCCTCCTGCCTTCGGCCGGAACGCTCGTGCTCCGTCAGTGCCGCCCTTGCCACTGGGGGCATGCGGGGGTCAGTAGAGCGGAACGGAAGGATCGACCTCCTCGCTCCAGGCCTTGATGCCTCCCGTCACGTTGACCCCCTCGATGCCATGCCGTTTGAGCGCGATCAGGGCCTTGGCCGAGCGGCCGCCGAGCTTGCAGTGCACATAGAGGCGCTTGCCTGCGGCCAACTCGCGCACCTGCTCGATCGCCTGCCCGCTTTCGATCTGATCGAGGGGAACGAGCACGCCACCAGGCATCACCGCGATCTCCGCCTCCGGCGGGTTGCGCACATCGAGCAGCACCACATCGGTGGGCTGGCTGTCGAGCAGGGCTTTGAGCTCCTGCACGCTCACGGAGGGCACACTGCCCGCTTCCTCCTGGCCGGGTGCCGAGCCGCCGACACCACAGAACTCCTGATAATCGATCAGTTTGTCGATCACCGGACGCTCAGGGCTGGGGCGCAGCTTCAGTTCGCGGAAGGTCATCTTCAGGGCATCGAACAGCATCAGGCGACCGCTGAGCGTGGTGCCGATGCCCACGATGATCTTCACCGCTTCGGTTGCCTGGATCATGCCGATGATGCCGGGAAGCACGCCCACCACCCCGCCTTCGGCGCAGGACGGCACCATGCCCGGCGGCGGCGGTTCGGGGAACAGATCTCGGTAGTTGGGCCCGCCCTGATAGTTGAACACCGTGGCCTGGCCCTCGAAGCGGAAGATCGAGCCGTAGACGTTGGGCTTGTCGAGCAGCACGCAGGCGTCGTTCACCAGATAACGGGTGGGGAAGTTATCGGTGCCATCGCAGATCACGTCGTAGGGGGCGATGATCTCGAGCGCGTTTTCGCTGGTGAGCGCCGTTTCGTAGAGATCAACCTGGCAGTGGGGATTGATCTCATGGATGCGATGCCGCGCCGATTCGATCTTCGGCTTGCCCACCCAGCTGGTGCCGTGAATCACCTGGCGCTGCAGGTTGCTGCTATCCACCACGTCGAAATCGACGATGCCGAGGCGACCGACGCCGGCGGCGGCCAGATAGAGCAGAAGGGGAGAACCAAGGCCACCCGTGCCTACGCAGAGCACCGAGGAGGCCTTCAGGCGCTTCTGTCCCTCCATGCCCACCTCGGGCAGGATCAGGTGGCGTGAGAAGCGGGCCACCTCATCGGGTGTGAGCTGGACGCCGCTGGTGTCGGGAGGAAGCATGGGCGGAAGGCCGGTGGCCAGAACAGCCGCTTGGGCGGCACATGCCTCAGTCTCCCAAACCCCCGGGCCTTGCCTCATCATCCGAAGCCAGCGGCAGCGGCTCGGCCGCCGTGCCATCGCCGGTCTCCGTCAGCCACCAGCCCCGCAACTCCTGGTGCAGGCCTGAGGCGATCAGCAGCACGGTGGGGGGCATCGCCAGCTCCAGATCCAGCGCCGAAGGCACCGCCGCGCTGGTGGGATGGCTGTGCGCGGCGCCGATCACCGAGAGGCCACGGCTGCGCGCCCACTTCTGTGCCTGCAGCTGCTCGCGCGGATCGAGGGCGAAACGCCGATGACGCTCCGGTTCCGGTTCCCACACATTCAGGCACGGCCACGCCGTGGTGATCCGCCAGCGGTGGTCTGCGTGGCCTGTCGGAATCGGGCCGATCAACAGAGCGCAGCCCTCCTGAGGGTGGGCCGCCCGCACGATCGCCTCCAGCACCGTCAGGGCGCGCCGATCGATCACCAGCTGTTCTGGCCAAGAGCCACCCATGCCGATACGTTATGGGCCGTCACCGCACCCCGCTCATTCAATGAACGAAACAATCACCGAGCAGGACGTGCAACCGACCAGCCATGTGCCCGCTTCTGAGAGCTCCGACGCTGGAGCGAGCTTCAACGCCCGTTACGGCGAGATCCTCACCAAGGTGAACCAGTCCCTCGAGCAGGTGGACTGGAATCAGGCCGGCAAGGCGGGCAAGGCGCTCGGCATCCTGCTGGCAGTGATCGTGGCCCAGATCCTGATCAAGGGAGTCCTCGACACGATCAACCTGCTGCCTGTGGTTCCCGGCCTGCTCGAACTGCTCGGTTTGGTGGTGGTGGGCAGCTGGAGCTGGAAGAACCTCACCACCAGCGAAAAGCGCTCCGCCGTGGTTGAGCGCCTGCGCAACCTGCGCCAGGAGTATCTGGGCTGAGGCCTAGAGCAACCGGTCGATCAACGCCTGCGCCTGTCGCCAGTAACCGCCACCGAACAGGTTGGCGTGATTGAGCAGGTGATACAGGTCGTAGACAAGCCGCCGGCGCGCTTCGCCCGGCGGCAACGGCCATTCACGCCCATAGCCCAGGAAGAAGTCCGCCGGAAAGCCTCCGAACAACCGCGCCATGGCCAGGTCCACTTCCCTGTCGCCGCGGTAGACGGCCGGATCAAACAGAGCCGGCAGCGACGAATCATGCAGAAGCGCCGCATTGCCGCTCCACAGATCCCCGTGCACGAGGCAGGGATCAGGGCCGTGGTCGTCGAGCCAGCCGGGCAGGTCTGCCAGCAGTTGCTGGCTGCCAGGTAGCTGTTTGCCCTTCGCCGCCGCCAGCTCCAGCTGCACGCCCAGACGTCGCTCTGCGAAGAAGCGACCCCAGTGATCCCCCCAACCGTTGCGCTGGGGGTTCGAGCCGATGAAGTTGTCGTGCGGCCAGCCGAAACGCAACGACGGGCCAGCGGCGCTGCGCCGGTGCAGGCAGGCGAGGGCAGCACCGAAATCACTCCAGGCCTGGGAGCTGCCGCCATGGGCCAGCGTCAGCCACGGCAGCAACAGCACCGCTTCCCCCTCCACCACGGCGCAGTGCAGCGGTTGCGGCACCACCAGGTCGGCGCCGGCGGCGGCAGCAAGGGCCTTGAGACCGTCCGCTTCGGCCT
Source organism: Synechococcus sp. CS-1333 (assembly GCF_025128015.1). NCBI lineage: Bacteria > Bacillati > Cyanobacteriota > Cyanophyceae > Synechococcales > Synechococcaceae > Synechococcus > Synechococcus sp. CS-1333. Next base: position 53,379 of record NZ_JAHLYO010000020.1, on the reverse strand, counting down.
GAAGCAGGGGCAGCGCTGCCGCGCCGTTGGTTTTGGCGAAGAAGCGGCGGCCATCGGCAAGCTGCAGCTGCCAGGCCCGGTGGATGCAGCCACCGCCCACCGGCTGGCGGGACAGCAGTGGCGCCTTCAGGTGCTGCCGCACCCAGGCCGCCAGCGAATCGTCCGTCACGGCCGCCCCGTCAGCATGGCCAGCATGCCTGCAATTCTGTGGCGGGGCAGCGAAGGTGGGCGCGCAAGCCGATGCGGCCAAAGGCCAGTGCGACGTGGCCGTGCTCGGCGCCGGCATCGCCGGCCTCACGGCAGCGGCCCTGCTGGCGCGCCAGGGCCTGGACGTGCAGCTGCTGGAAGCCCATCACCAGAGCGGCGGCTGCGCCGGCACCTTCCGCCGCCGGGGCTATGTGTTCGATGTGGGGGCCACCCAGGTGGCCGGCCTGGAGCCGGGCGGCATTCACGCGCGGATCTTCGAGCAGCTGGGAGTGGAGGCGCCGGCAGCCACCCCACTGGACCCCGGTTGCGTCGTGGATCTGGCCGATGGCCAGCGGGCGGTGCGGCTCTGGCGTGATCCCGAGCGCTGGCGGCAGGAACGGCAGCGGCATTTCCCGGGCTCGGAGCGCTTCTGGAGCCTGTGCGCAGCAATCCACCAGGCCAACTGGGGCTTCGCTGGACGGGAACCGGTACTGCCCCCCCGCAGCCTCTGGGACCTGGGCCAGCTGCTGGGCGCCCTGCGCCCCGCCAACCTGGCCAGCGGTGTGCTGGTGGGAAGCACGATCGCCGATCTGCTGAGGCTCACGGGCTGCGCCAACGACGCGCGGCTGCGGCGCTTTCTCGATCTGCAGCTGCGTCTCTATTCCCAGGAGCCGGCCCACCGCACTGCCGCGCTCTACGGCGCCAGCGTGCTGGCGATGGCACAGGAGCCTCTGGGCCTGTTCCATCTGGCGCCCTCGATGCAGGCCTTGAGCGATGCGCTGGAGCTGGGGCTGGCCCGCGCCGGCGGCAGCCTGCGCTTGCGGCACCGGGCGAGCGAGCTGCGGCAGCACGGCGGCGGCTGGAGGGTGCATGGCACAGGGCCAGGCGGGAGCCGCTGGCAGCTGCTCGCCCGTGAACTTGTCTGCAGCCTTCCCCCCCAGTCGTTGCCGGATCTGTTGCCAGGGGATGCCCTGCCGGCCGGTTACGGAGCGCGGCTGCGGCACCTGGAGGATCCCAGCGGTGCGCTGGTGCTGTACGCGGCCGTGGAGCGCAGCGCCCTGCCCGCCGACTGCCCCGCTCATCTGCAGCTCGACTGGGCCGACCCTGGCTCCCTGTTCGTGTCGGTGAGCCGGGAGGGGGATGGCCGGGCGCCGGCGGGGGAGGCCACCCTGATCGCCAGCGTGTTCACTCCGGCCCGGCCCTGGTTCGAGGGCGACGAAGCCGCCTACCACTCCCGCAAACAGACGGCGATGGCGGGCCTCCAGGCAGGGCTGAATCGGTTGCTCGGTCTCACGCCGGCGCACTACCACCACGCGGAACTGTCCACACCACGCAGCTTCGCCCGCTGGACCGGGCGGCCCTTCGGCTTCGTGGGCGGGCTGGGCCAGCATCCCTCCCGTTTCGGCCCCTTCGGGCTGGCCAGCCGCACACCCCTGCCTGGCTTCTGGCTCTGCGGCGATGCCATCTACCCCGGCGAAGGCACCGCGGGCGTGAGCCTGTCGGCGCAGATGGTGAGCCGGCAACTGCTGGCTCGGCGGGGGATCGCTGCCTAGAGGAACTCCGGCCGCAGGCGCTGGCCGGCCGCCAGTGCCTCGCGCAGATCGGCCCAGCGCTCCTGCTGCAGCAAGCCCTCCAGCTGATCGAGCGATCGCCGATAGGAGGCCAGGGCCGCCAGCACCTGCTCCCGGTTGCAACGGGCCATCAGGGCACCCAGTTCCGGGTTGCCGCCCCCCACACGTGTGGTGTCGGCAAAGCCACTGGAGGCCAGCGCACGCACCAGCACCCTGGCCTCAGTGTCCACCTGCTCGTAGCCGGCTTGCCCATCGCCAGAGGCCGGCGCCGCCACGGCGCCCCGATCCGCCGCCTGCAGCAGGGCGGCACCCACCAGCACCGGCAGGTGGGAAATCAGCGCCACGGCGCGGTCGTGGGCCTGGGGGTCGCACAGCAGCCATCGGGCCTCCACGGCTTCCGAGAGGGTGCGCACGAGCTCCAGAGCTGCCGGGTCGGTGTCTGGCGTGGGCGTCACCACCCAGGGGCGACCGCGGAACAGGTGGCGCACCCCCGCTTCCACCCCGGCCTCCGCGGTGCCGGCCATCGGGTGACTGGCGACGAAACGGGGCACGATCCCCTGCCAGGTGCGCAGCACGGGTGCCTTGACCGAGCCCACATCGGTGATCACCGCGTCCGGCGGCAGGGCAGCCAGCAACGCCGGGTCCGGCGCCAGCAACTGATCAAGCGGCAGCGCCAGCACCACGAGCGGACAGCCCGCCAGCACGGAGGGATCGGTGCTGACCCGGCCAGCCAGTCCGCGCTGGCAAGCCCGCTCCGCCGTGCTCTCCCGCCGTACAAGCCCGCGCACATCCCAGCCGCGGGCACGCAGATCGAGGCCCAGGGAGCCGCCGATCAGGCCCAGCCCCACCAGCCCCACCACTCCGGCCGTGCCGTCGGGGTGCATCGTCTGGGCTGTCATGGCTGCCACGGTCCACTCGGAGCAGCTTCCTACGATTCGCGGATGTTGGAAGCCCGCGCCCACCAGCAGCTCAAGCAACTCCTGCGGCAGGAGGGTGGCGTGGGCTGGCCGCATCACCTCACGCTCAGCCGGGTGGTGGGGCGCAGCCTGCGGCGCGGCGATCACTGCTGCCTGCAGCTTGCGCCTGGCAGCGATCCGGGCTGGCTTGTAGCCCTGCTCGTGCCGATGGCCCTGGCGACGGCACCGCTGGTGCTGGTGGTGAGCGAGCCGATGCGCCGGCGCTTGCTGCAGGTCGAGCTGCCCCGGCTGCGAGCCGCCGGGCTCACCCTGCCGTGCTGGGAAGGGGAAACACCGCCCCGCGACAGCACCCTCTGGCTGATGAACCATCAGCAGTTGGTGAAGGCCTGGCAGAGCGGCACCCTTGGAGATCGCCACCTGGTGATTCCCGAGGAGGAGATCCTCGAAGCACGGCTGCGCACGGCGCTGGATCAGCAGCTCGCTCCTCAGCATTGGGACCAGATCCGCCTCAGTCTGCCGGCGGCGGACGCGAGCCTGCTGGAGCTGCACCAGCGGCTCGGCCGCCGGATCCTCAGCCACCCGGGCACCCCCTCGGCCCAGGTGCCCCTGCCGCCCGAAGACGAAGCGCCCCTGCGGCAGTTGCTGTCGCTGCTGGGGCCGCTGCCGCATCCATGGCCCGAGTGGATGGCGGCCAGCGGCCCGGGCTGGACGAGCTGGGCCACCGTGGACCGCCAGCTGCTGCAGTGGGACCTCCACCGGGTGCCGCTCGAACCGCTGGAGGTGATGCAGGGACTGCTGGATGGCCGGGCCCTGGTGCTGGTGGGCCAGCGCGGAGCGCCTGTGCAGCTGGCGGGGTTCACCCCCCAGGTGCGGGTGGATCTGGCCGATCCGCTCCTTTCCGACCCGTTGCCGCTCTACGCGCCCCTGCGCCAGCCCCTGCCCAACAGCCCCCAGTACGGCGAGCATCTGCTCGATCACTGCCGCCGTCTGGTGCTGGGCCAGGCTGGCCTGACGATCGTGCTCGTCGATGAGGCTGGCCTGCGCCTGCCGCTGGCGGCGGCGCTGGCGGCCGAGTTCGGCACGCGGGTGTGCCATCAGGACACAGCCCCGGAGAGCAATGGTGTGATCTGCTGCGGCTGGAGCTGGTGGCTGGAGCATCAGGAGCGATTGCCGGTGCCCTGCCAGGTGGTGGTCGGTCCACTGCCGATCGCCAGCCTGGAAGACCCGCTGACCGCCGCCCGGGTGATGCGGCTGCGCCAGCAGGGACGCGACTGGTTCCGCGAACTGCTGCTGCCCGAAGCGCTTGATCGACTGCAGCGCGGCCTGGCCAGCCTCAGGCGCGGAGGGGCGGGACGACTGGCTGTGCTGGATGGCCGGGTCCGCAGCCGCAGCTGGGGGCGGCAGGTGTTGCGTGCCCTGGAACCCTGGGTGGCCCTGAATCGCCTGCTCCCGGGCTGAGCCGCCAGCTGCAGATACGCCCGGTGGCCACCTCTACGCTGCATCGCAATGGGAGCAGAACGGTCATGGGTGAAGCAAGGCGGAGGGCGCAACAGGGTCTGCCACCACGCCAGAAGGCCAAGCCATCCGCAGCCAAGGACGCCTCACCACGCCTGGTGGAATGGTTTCCGCTCACGCGCGACCAGGCCGATCGCTTCGTGAAGCTCACCACCCGCGGCGCCTGGGTCGGCATTGGCTCACTGGTCCTCTTCTGGGTGGTCGTGCGCTTCATCGGCCCGGCCGCCGGCTGGTGGCAACTGTCCGACACCCCCTGAGACATCGCCCTGACATCCACCCCCTGGCCGCCGCAGGCGTTCCTGCTGAGCGCCGCAGGTGTACCCGCTGAGCACCACAGACGTCACCGCCTGCTGACGCGCCACTATGAACGGTCGCAACAATCGGAAGAAAACCTTATGATCGGGCGGACCAACGGTTCCGCGTGATGTTTACCCGTCTGGCTGAGCAATACCGCTCGCTGGCTCAGGATCTCGTCATGAGCCTTCAGGCTCTTGCCAGCAGCCTGCAGCGCAAAGGGCTGGTGGCCACCTGCTACGTCTGCGGAGACGGCCAGGAGCGGCAAGGCGCTTCCTTCGTTGCAGACCTGGGGGATACCCACACCATCCGCTTTCTGGTGTCTGACTGCGGCATCAGCTGGGTGGAATCGCGCAATGGTCACGAGCTGGTACGGCTGGACGGGGCCGATGCGATCCAGGAACTGCAACGGGTGACCGCCTTCCTGCAACAGGTTCCCGCCGACGGCAACGCCATAAAGACTGCGGACCAACGGCAGGCTGTGCTGATCAGCGCAACGTCCCAACCCCTCGAGGAATTGGTGGGGTGACCAGCTCGGCTGAGCGGGTGAGCCGCTGGCGTTCTGGGGACAGTCGACCCACGGGTGTACGCCTCTGCTCAACTTCTGAGCTGCAGAGCTGCTCGTGTACTGACCGGAAGGCTGGTTCTTCGGAAGGCTGAATTGTGCCCAGGCGAGGCCCAGGACGCCTCAGCACTGGACCGGTGAGCTGGACAGCTGGCTGGGAATCGGAGGGAGCGTTCCAGCTGCGGCCAGCTTTCAGGCCGATGGCTGGCCTGCCCAGGCTCTCGTTGCCGTCGAGACTTCACCTGGATTTCCGCACCACGCTGGGGCGATCCGGGCTCTCTGTCGATGCCCGAATCACCCTTTCAATCCCCCGCCCCGCTGATACGGCTGGAATGGTGGGGCTGGGCCTGCGGCCTGCCCTCAGCGCGCAGCCAGACCAGCCACCTCCACGGCGTCATCCGCGTCGGAGCCGTCGTCGGCCTCAGCCTCAGCCGCAGCCAACTTTGCCGCCGCCGCCAGGGGCTTGACGGAGTTGGCCGTCACATCGGCGCCTTCGGTGAGCTTGCGGCGCACGATCGCTTCGATCGCCTCCTTCTGGGTGGGGTTCTGCTCCAACCAGGTGATGGTGTTGTCGCGCCCCTGGCCGATGTTGTCGCCCTCGTAGCTGTACCAGGCACCCTTGCGGACCACCACGGCCGTTTCCTCGGCCAGATCCAGCAGACAGCCCAGGGTGCTGATGCCGCGGCCAAAGAGAATGTCGAACTCAGCGATGCGGAAGGGGGGCGCCACTTTGTTCTTCGCCACCTTCACCTTGGCCCGGATGCCGTACTCCTCGGTGCCACGCTTGAGGGTCTGAATGCGGCGGATGTCGAGGCGAACCGAGGCGTAGAACTTGAGCGCGTTGCCTCCCGTGGTGGTTTCCGGGTTGCCGTAGGTCACTCCGATCTTTTGCCGCAACTGGTTCAGGAAAATCACCGTGCAGCCGGATTTGCCGATGTTGCCGGTGATCTTGCGCATGGCCTGACTCATCAGACGGGCCTGACTGCCCACCGCCAGGTCGCCCATCTCCCCTTCGATCTCCGCCCGTGGGGTGAGCGCCGCCACCGAGTCGACCACAACGATGTCGACGGCCGCAGAACGCACCAGCTGATCCACGATCTCGAGCGCCATTTCGCCGGTGTCCGGCTGGGAGACCAGCAGGTTCTCCACATCGACCCCGAGGGCCGCCGCATAGACCGGATCCAGGGCATGCTCGGCGTCGACGAAGGCCGCCACGCCACCACGGCGCTGGGCTTCGGCGATCGCATGCAGCGTGAGCGTGGTTTTCCCCGAACTCTCGGGGCCGTAGATCTCCACCACCCGGCCCTTGGGATAGCCGCCACCGAGGGCAAGATCAAGAGTGAGCGCGCCGGTGGAAACGGTTTCGACCCGCATGCGGGAAGCATCCCCGAGGCGCATGATCGAACCCTTGCCGAAGTTGCGCTCGATCTGACCGAGTACGAGGTCAAGGGCCTTGTCGCGGGCGGCGGCGGCGGAACCGAGGGCGGCGGCCGACGATCCGGCGGCGGCGGAGCGGGGATGAGCGGCCCTGAGGTCGGTGCTCTTGGGGTCGGCAGGCATGGTCAACGGTGGGTGAGAGAACAGGCCGCTGATCGAGACGTCCGAAGCGGGACATCCTGCGGCCTCAAAGGCACAGGTGCCACCGAATCGGGTGGACGTATCAGGCCGGCGCGCCGGACAGGAATTAGTACAGGCGTACGCTAGCGGATCAGGGCCAGGTCGCCAAGGGGGCCGCGAACCGCTCCGGGCGGAGCAGGGCGATGCCCGGCGGCAGGCCGGTCAGATCAGCCGCGCGCACGTACCCCCACGACACCAGAAAGCAGCGCACGGAGGTCAATCCCGGTGTGGCCCGCACCTGCTCCAGGGTGGGGCGCCTGTCTTCGATGAACCAGATCGGCCTGTTCAGCGACCGCAACTGGAGCAGAACCTCGGGCTTCGGCCCCTGCTCATGACCGAACAGCTGCCAGGGCTCAAGGCCCTCGGCAGAGAGCAGCTCAGCGGCGAAGGCCGCCCCCTTGGTGGTCAGCACCGCCCAATCGGCCGCCTCGCCGCTCAGGGCCCGCAGCCGCTCCGGCACGCCGGGGTAGGGGCGATGCAGCGCAAGCCAGGCGCTGCGGTCGGTGGCGATGGCCTCGCGGCGCACGAGCTCCAGCACCTCCTGCAGCTGGGAGGGCTGCCACTCCCAGCGCTCCAGAGCACGGTCCAGAGCACCGCCGTAGTCAGCCAGGGTGTCGCTGAGCCGATGGTCGTCGCGGCCCAGCTCAGCGGCCAGCAGCACCATCTCCCAGCCCTTGTGGATCAGGGGCCGCAGCTGGGCAAAGCCGGGCGGCGCCGACACGGGCAGATGAAGGTCGGGGCGCAGCCGCAGAGCAGCCCGGCGGGCGCTCCACCAGTACTCGGCCATGCCGTCGACCAGCACCCCGTCAAAATCGAACACCAGCAGGGGGCTGGAGGACACAGGGGAGCTCAAAGGAGTGTCAGAACTGGGCCGCTAGGATTCGAACCTAGGAATGGCGGGACCAAAACCCGCTGCCTTACCACTTGGCGACGGCCCAACGCGCAGTTGTGGGGTGGTCCGGGGAAGAGGGCCCGCAGGCCGCCAACGCAGTGGAACACCCGACGCCCGGGATCCAGATAGTTACCCACAGCGAGCCGTCCTTCGTCAATCTCCCGCTGTGCCGACAGGGATCACGGCAGCTGATGGCAGCGCTCAGCGCGGGAACACACGCAACCGCAGCTCCCCGCCGCTGCCGAACTCGGCACAGCGCAATCCATAGCGGCGCACCTGCTCCGCCTGAATCTGGCGGACGCGGGCGCTGCGGGGCAGCAACTCCACCGGGCAGCCGCGGGGCACCACCACCTGCTCCACAGCCAGACGGCATTCCTCCATGGCGCCGTAGGCGTCGTCCGGCAGTACCTGCAGCGGCGCCACCCCATCCGGCTGGCGCCGCTGCAGCAGCCGCTCGAGACCTCGCTGGATCTGATGCAGGCTGTCGGACTTGATCACCAGGATCGGCACGCCGTGGAGCTGGGCCTGCCGCCGCACCTCCGGGTCCTGGCCCAGCTGGTTGCGCACGGTGAGCACCGCATCCGCCTGCTCCAGATCAACAACCTGCTCAACGGCATAGCGGCGGCTGCGCACCGCCTGATCCAGCAGCGCAGCGCTGATGCCGCAGCTGAACAGGCGCAGGGTCGTCGCTGCCGGCTCCACCGCTGGGCGCCGGTGCGGCGCGGGCATGGATGGGTCGGGCAGCGGCACCGGCGCCAGGGGCGGGGCCGGATCCGGCCGCCGTAGCTCGCGGCGTGGCGCTGGTAGCTCCGCGCGCGTCAAGCGGGGTGGGGCCGGAGGAGTGGCCGCGTCTTCGAGCCGCACGCGGCCGGAAGCATCGCATTCGCGCACTTGGGGGCGGGCAGGCTGCCCCCGAAGCTGGAAATCCACCGTGCGGGCCACGTCACGGTGCACCAGCCAACGGCTGCGGCTGTGCATCTCCACCGCCAGCGGGAAGGTGGGGTCGGCGCAGCGCTCCAGCACGGTCTTCTGGGAGCCGCGCCGCCGCGCTTCCTCATCACCGAGCGTGACTGACTGAATGCCGCCGATCAGGTCGCAGAGGGTGGGGTTCTTGATCAGGTTGGCCAACTCATTGCCGTGGGCCGTGGCCACCAGCTGGACCCCCCGTTCGGCGATCGTGCGGGCCGCCTGAGCCTCCAGCAACGTGCCGATCTCATCGATCACGATGACTTCCGGCATGTGGTTCTCCACCGCCTCGATCATCACCTGATGCTGCAGCTCGGGGCGCGCCACCTGCATGCGGCGGGCCCGGCCGATGGCGGGGTGGGGAATGTCACCGTCGCCGGCGATCTCGTTGCTCGTGTCGATCACCACCACGCGGCGTTCCAGGTCGTCCGCCAGCACACGGGCAATCTCCCGCAGGGCCGTGGTCTTGCCGACACCGGGACGCCCCATCAGCAGCAGCGACTGACCGGTATCCAGCAGATCCCGCACCATCGCCACCGTGCCGTACACAGCGCGGCCCACCCGGCAGGTGAGACCCACCACATCGCCGGTGCGGTTGCGGATGGCGCTGATGCGGTGCAGGGTGCGCTCGATGCCCGCCCGGTTGTCGCCGCCGAAATGGCCGAGCCGTTCCACCACGGCCGCCAGGTCCGAGCGGTCGATCGGCTGATCGGTGAGGGCAATGGCGCGCCCGGGGTAGCGGGCCTCAGGACAGCGACCAAGATCCAGCACCACCTCGAGCAGCTGGTCGCGGCTCTCCGCGGCGGCGAAGGCCTCGCGCACCCGCTCCGGCAGCACCGCCAGCAGCGCTTCGAGATCGTCGGTCACCCGGTGCGGCGAAAGGGCGACCTCAGGGGCGCCGGCGTGAGCCAGGGCGAGGGGGGCAGCGTCGGGAGCTTGCATGACCCATCACTCCAGGACTGCCGTTCTAGCCATCAGGAAGCCAGCCACGGGCCGACCAGCGCCCGGGCCCTTGCCAGCGCCTCGGTCCAGAGGTCCGCATCGTCAAGCAGCCGTGTGCCCCGCCGCTCGGCCTCCACCAGCAGCGGCTGCAGCTGACGGCGCGCCATCCCGCCGAAGGCCACACCGGCGCTGAGGCGCCGCGCCTCCGCCGCCGAGCCCGCCAGACGACGCAGCAGCTCCAGGGTGTGGCCGTTGGTGCCACCCGCCAGTTGCAGGGGCCCCGGTGGTGCCCAGGGCCGCAGCGCCGCCAGCAGCCGCACCGCGGCATGGGCCGTACCGTCCCCCACATCGCCGCTCATCGGCCGGCCATCGAGCTGCCAGAGGGGCCGCAACCCCGCCGCTCTAAGGCGCGCGAACCGCTGCCAGAGCTCCGCCGCCAGACCCTCCACCCCTGGACGTTCCATGCCTGCAGATTCCGCACCTGAACCGTCCACGCCGTCAGCCACCGCCTGCCTGCGGCCGTTGGAGGGCGCTTCCCAGCCGCAACTCACCGACAGGCGCTGCAGGGGCAGTCGCGCAGCCACCACCTGGTCGAGACGCTGAGCGAAAGCGGCGCCTCGGCCCGGCTGGGTGTGAATCTCCACCGCATCCGGCCGCAGCGCTTCCAGCAGAGGGGTCACAGCCTCCGCCGGCAGCGCATGCTCCCTGGCCGCGATCAGGCCGAGGGGGCAGGCCGGCAGGCAGCGGCCGCAGCCGTAGCAGCGCTCGTCGATCACACCGCCGCTCTCGCCGATGGCCAGGGCCGGGCACACCCGCGCGCAGGGTCGGGGGCAGGACGGCGGACAACGCTCCGGATCGAAGTGGGCCTTGCGGAAATGGGGGTCGGCGCCATCGCTGAGGCTCAGCATCAGCCAGGGGGGACAGCCGCCAGCGGAGCGCTCCAGACCCCAGGCGATGCCGCGCCGCGCTGCCACCACCACAGCGGGATCGGCAGCCACATCGATCGCCTGAACACCCGCCAGGGTGTAGATGCCGCAGAGATCGACGATCGCAGCCAGATCCTGGTTGCTGGCGCCGCAGATCAACTTGACCCAGCGGCCGGAGCGCAGCGCTTGCTCAGGCGGCAACGCACTGATCGAGCGGATGCCAGCGCAGCGACCTCGAGCCACCCATTTCCGCCACGATGCGCAGGCGCGGCTCCCTCTGGGTGAGCCCGCACAGGGCCGAGAGCTCTGCGGCGGAAAGCACCTGGGCTTCCAGCAGCCAGAGCAGGATCGGTTTGGTGCCTTCCAGCAGGGGGCCGAGCTGGGGCATCACCTGTTGGACGTCACCGACGGCAGCGGCATTGCCAACGCTGTGGTGGCCAAGGTGCGGCGGACGGATGCCGTGCGACTGGAGCAGGAACACTTCGGGATCACCGAGGCCGCGGGCTGAGGTCATCTGTGCGCGGTAGCCGGCGGCGCGCAGACGCCGCATCAGCCGTGTCTCCGCACCACCTTCCAGGGGGGCATAGAGGGCCAGGGCACCAGCCTTCTCCAGATCCTCCCGAAAGCGACGGCCGGTAAGAAGGAGCGGCATGGAGGGCAGTGCCAGGAACGGCGGCAGTCTGGCAGGACGCTTTCAGGAATAGGGGGTCGGACCATGCGGTACTGTGGATTCTTGTGCATGTGTTCTGTGCCCGTCCGCTAGCCGGGCCTCCGGAACCTTGCGCGGGTCCACCGCTGTCGGTGGATCCTCCCGGCCAGTTCGGCAACGAGCAGCTCTGCTGCCTCACCGCCGACGGGAAACTCGCCGTCCTCCGGCTACGGCCCGACGGAAAAGTCCCAGCCTGCTGTTTCGCCCACCGCTAGCCCCCGGCCCTGCCTGCCCGTCAGGCCATGGCCGGATGCTCCGTTTCCACGGGATCCAGTCAAGCGGATCCAGCGCGTTCATCGATTCAGCCTCCAGGCGGCCCGTCATCTCCGGATGGTCTCGGCCGTGGTCCTGCTGGCGTTCTTCCCCCCATGTCCATCGGCATCCTCGGCAAGAAATTGGGCATGTCCCAGTTCTTCGCCCCCGACGGCAAGTCCATCCCGGTCACCGTGATCGAGGCGGGCCCCTGCCGCATCACCCAACTCAAAACCCCTGCCACCGACGGCTACACCGCCGCTCAGATTGGCTTTGGCGACATTCGCGAGAAGCTCGTCAACCGCCCGGCTGCGGGTCACCTGGCCAAATCCGGCAGTGAGCCCCTGCGGCACCTCACCGAATACCGGCTCGATTCTGTCGAAGGCCTCGAACTCGGTGGCACGATCACGGTCGAAGGCTTCGAGCCCGGCCAGAAAGTCGATGTCAGCGGTGACACGATCGGCCGCGGTTTCAGTGGTTACCAGAAGCGCCACGGCTTCAGCCGCGGTCCAATGACGCACGGTTCCAAGAACCACCGCGAACCCGGATCCACCGGCGCCGGCACCACCCCCGGTCGGGTCTACCCCGGCAAACGGATGGCAGGCCGCTACGGCGGCAAGCAGATCACCACAAAGGGTCTCGTCATTCTCAAGGTGGATGTCGAGCGCAACCTCCTGGTGGTGAAGGGTTCGGTGCCCGGCAAGCCCGGCGCCCTGCTCAACATCCGACCCGCTCGGCGGGTCGGTGACAAGGTCGCGAACTGAGGATGTCAGCCATGGTCAACTGTGTCGTTCGTGATTGGCAGGGCAAGGAAGCCGGCAAGGCCAGCCTTGATCTGAGGGTCGCCAAGGAAGCCTCGGCCGGCGGCCTGCTGCAGCGCGCGGTCGTGCGCCAGCTCGCCCACGCCCGCCAGGGCACGGCCAGCAGCCTCACCCGCGCCGAAGTGCGTGGTGGCGGCCGCAAGCCCTACAAACAGAAAGGAACGGGTCGTGCCCGCCAGGGCTCGATCCGCACCCCGCTCCGCCCCGGTGGCGGCGTGGTGTTCGGGCCCAAGCCCCGCACCTACAGCCTGGCGATGAACCGCAAGGAACGTCGCCTGGCGCTGCGCACCGCCCTGATCAGCCGGGCCGCCGACATGGTGGTGGTGCAAGGCTTCGGCGCGGCGCTGGAGCAGCCGAAAACCCGCGAAATCGTCGCTGCTCTGCAGCGCTGGGACATCCCCGCCGGCGCCAAGGTGCTGCTGGTGCTGGATGCCCCCACCGATGTGGTCCGCCTGTCGGTCCGCAACCTCGAAAACGTGAAACTGATCGCCGCCGATCAGCTGAATGTCTTCGACTTGCTCAACGCCAGGAAGCTGGTGCTCAGCGAGGAAGCTCTCGCCAAGATCCAGGAGGTCTACGGAGATGACTGAACGTTTCGCCAACCGGCTGGCGGATGTGATCCGGCGCCCGCTGATCACCGAGAAAGCCACCCGCGCGCTCGAACTCAACCAGTACACCTTTGAGGTGGACCCCAGGGCTGCCAAGCCCGACATCAAGGCCGCCGTCGAGCACCTCTTCGATGTGCGCGTCATCGGCGTGAGCACCATGAATCCCCCTCGCCGTGCCCGGCGGGTCGGACGCTTCGCCGGCAAGCGCGCCCAGGTGAAAAAGGCGGTGGTGCGGCTCGCCGCAGGCAATGCCATCCAGCTGTTCCCCGAGGCCTGAGGGTTCTGAATCGTTATGGCAATCCGCAACTACCGTCCCTACACCCCCGGCACCCGCACCCGGGTCGCCAGCGACTTCAGCGAAGTCACTGAGCGCAAGCCCGAACGCAGCCTGGTGGTGGCCAAGCACCGCCGCAAAGGCCGCAACAACCGGGGCGTGATCACCTGCCGCCACCGTGGCGGTGGCCACAAGCGCCTCTATCGCCTGGTGGATTTCCGCCGCGACAAGCACGGCGTGGAGGCCCGCGTGGCCGCCATCCACTACGACCCGCACCGCAACGCGCGTCTGGCTCTGCTCTTCTACACCGATGGTGAGAAGCGCTACATCCTTGCTCCTGCAGGCATCGAAGTCGGCCAAACGGTGGTGTCCGGCCCCGGATCCCCGATTGAAACCGGCAATGCCCTGCCGCTCTCCTCGATTCCTCTGGGCTCCGCCGTCCACAACGTCGAGCTCTACGCCGGACGCGGTGGCCAGATGGTTCGCACCGCCGGCGCCAGCGCCCAGGTGATGGCCAAGGAAGGCGATTACGTCGCCCTCAAGCTGCCGTCCACCGAGGTTCGTCTCGTGCGGCGGGAGTGCTACGCCACCCTCGGGGAAGTGGGCAACGCTGAAGTTCGCAACACGAGCCTCGGCAAAGCCGGTCGCAAGCGCTGGCTGGGGCGTCGCCCCGAAGTGCGCGGCAGTGTGATGAACCCCTGCGACCACCCCCACGGTGGTGGTGAGGGACGCGCACCGATCGGCCGCTCCGGCCCGGTCACCCCCTGGGGCAAACCGGCCCTGGGCCTCAAAACCCGGAAGCGGAACAAACCCAGCAATCGGTTTGTCCTGCGGAAACGTCGCCGCACCTCCAAACGGAGCCGTGGCGGACGGGATTCCTGATGGTCAACACTGTTTTGCTGTCTGCTTAAACCGCCATGGGACGTTCACTCAAAAAAGGACCATTCGTCGCCGACCACCTGCTGCGCAAGGTCGAAGCGCAGAACAGCGCTGGCGACAAAACCGTGATCAAAACCTGGTCGCGGGCTTCCACCATCCTGCCGATGATGATCGGCCACACGATTGCCGTTCACAACGGCAAGAGCCACGTGCCGGTGTATGTCACCGAGCAGATGGTGGGCCACAAGCTGGGGGAATTCGCCCCCACCCGCACCTTCCGGGGTCACATCAAAGACAAAAAAGGTGCCCGTTAAGGAGCGACACACCATGGCCAACCCTTCCCCCAGCTCAGAAGCCCGCGCCCACGGCCGCTACATCCGCGGATCCGTTTCCAAGGTGCGCCGGGTGCTCGACCAGATCCGCGGCCGCTCCTATCGCGAGGCGCTGATCCTGCTCGAGTTCATGCCTTACCGCTCCACCGGACCGATCACCAAGGTGCTCCGTTCGGCGGTCGCCAATGCGGAACACAACCTTGGTCTTGATCCCGCTTCCCTGGTGATCAGCACCGCGATCGCCGACATGGGTCCTTCCCTGAAGCGATTCCGTCCCCGCGCCCAGGGGCGGGCTTACGCGATCAAGAAACAAACCTGCCACATCAGCATTGCTGTGGCGTCCACTTCCGCCTGACCCCCGAGGACACCGCCCGATGGGACACAAGATCCATCCAACCGGATTGCGCCTGGGGATCACCCAGGACCACCGCTCCCGCTGGTATGCCCCCAGCAAGACCTATCCGATTCTTCTCCAGGAAGACGATCGGATTCGTCGCTTCATCCACAAGAAATACGCCAGCGCCGGCATCTCCGACGTGCTGATCGCCCGCAAGGCCGATCAACTCGAAGTGGAGCTCAAAACGGCACGCCCCGGCGTGCTGGTCGGCCGCCAGGGCAGCGGCATCGAAGAGCTTCGTGCCGGCATCCAGACCACGCTCGGCGACCGCCAGCGCCAGGTGCGCATCAATGTCGTTGAGGTGGAGCGGGTCGACGCTGACGCCTACCTGCTGGCCGAATACATCGCTCAGCAACTGGAAAAGCGGGTCGCCTTCCGCCGCGTCATGCGGATGACGGTGCAGCGCGCCCAGCGGGCCGGTGTGCTCGGGCTGAAAATCCAGGTGAGCGGTCGTCTCAACGGCGCCGAAATCGCCCGGACGGAATGGACCCGCGAAGGCCGCGTGCCCCTGCACACGCTGCGCGCCGACATCGATTACGCCACCAAGGTGGCCACCACCACCTACGGGGTGCTGGGCATCAAGGTCTGGGTGTTCAAAGGAGAGGTGCTTCCTGGGCAGAAGGAGCAACTGCCCGCTGGTGGAGCACCCAGGCGCCGGAGCAGCCGGCGGCCCCAACAGTTCGAAGACCGCTCGAACGAGGAGTGATCAGGAGGCCTGAACCATGCTGAGTCCCAAACGCGTCAAATTCCGCAAACAACAGCGAGGTCGCATGCGCGGCGTCGCCACCCGGGGCAACACGATTGCCTTCGGTGAGTTTGCCCTCCAGGCCCAGGAATGTGGCTGGATCACTTCTCGCCAGATCGAAGCCAGTCGTCGGGCGATGACCCGCTATGTCAAGCGGGGAGGAAAGATCTGGATCCGGATCTTCCCCGACAAGCCGGTCACCATGCGCCCCGCCGAAACCCGTATGGGTTCCGGTAAAGGCAACCCTGAATTCTGGGTGGCGGTGATCAAACCCGGCCGGATTCTCTTTGAGATGGGCGGGCCTGAAATCACCCCGGCCATCGCCAAGGAGGCCATGCGCCTGGCGCAGTACAAGCTGCCGGTCAAGACGAAGTTCCTCGCCTTGGCCGACCAGGAGCCGGAAGCTTCCCCCGAACCCTCTCTCGCCCTGGAGTCCTGAACATGGCACGTCCTGCCATCGCCGAGGTGCGAACCCTCACCGATGCCGAATTGGTCGAACAGATCGGCGGTTGCCGCCGTGAACTGTTCAACCTCCGCTTCCAGCGGGCCACCCGCCGGCTGGAGCAACCGCACCTGTTCAAGCAGAGCCGCACCAAGCTGGCTCAGCTGTTGACGGTGCAGCAGGAGCGGCAACGCTCCGCTCCCTCCGCCTCCTGATCCCCCACCACCCCATGGCACTCAAGGAAAGGGTCGGCACCGTCGTCAGCGACAAGATGGAAAAAACGGTGGTGGTCGCGGTGGAGAACCGCTTCCCCCATCCCATCTATCAAAAGACCGTCAGCCGCACCACCCGCTACAAGGCCCACGACGAAGACAACCGTTGTCGGGTCGGTGATCGCGTCCGCATCACCGAAACCCGTCCCCTCAGCCGCACCAAGCGCTGGGCGGTGGCGGAAGTTCTCACCCCATCCGGCGCGAGCTGAGGAGGTCACACCATGATTCAGCAGGAAACCTTCCTCAATGTCGCTGACAACAGCGGCGCCAAGCGCATCCAGTGCATCCGTGTGCTGGGCACCAACCGCCGATATGCCCACGTCGGCGATGTGATCGTCGCTGCCGTCAAAGACGCCATGCCCAACATGGGGGTGAAGAAGTCGGACGTCGTCAAGGCTGTGGTGGTGCGCACCCGCGCCACGCTGCGCCGCGACACGGGCAACTCGATCCGCTTCGACGACAACGCCGCCGTGATCCTCGGCAACGACAACAACCCGAAGGGCACGCGTGTGTTCGGTCCGGTCGCCCGTGAACTGCGCGAGCGCAACTTCACCAAGATCGTGTCACTCGCCCCGGAGGTGATCTGAAATGGCCGCCGCAACACCCCAGCCACGGCCCGCCAAGCGGGTCAAGATGCGCATCCGCAAAGGTGACACCGTCAAGGTGATCGCTGGCAAGGACAAGGGAAAAACCGGTGAAGTCCTGCGCACCCTTCCTTACGAGAACCGCGTGGTGGTGCAGGGGATCAACCTGCGCACCCGTCACGTGAAGCCCACCCAGGAAGGCGAAACCGGCCGGATCGTCACGGAAGAAGCCTCTGTGCATGCTTCGAATGTGATGGTGTTCTCCACCAGCCAGAACGTTCCCAGCCGTGTCGCCATTGCCATCCAGGCCGACGGCACCAAGAAGCGCCGCCTCACCAAGACCGGCGAACTGCTCGATTGAGCACATCCTCGATTCGGTGGCCTCGGCCATGGAGTCACCTCCCCCGCCCGTCCCTGCACTCCCCGTTCCTGTCCGCCTTCTGACAACGCCCAGAAGCGAATTTCCCCCACCCCGCCATGTCACTCAAACAGCGCTACCGGGAGACGATCCAGCCCAAGCTGCTGAAGGATCTCAGCCTCTCCAACATTCATGAGGTTCCCAAGGTGATGAAAGTCACCGTGAACCGAGGTCTCGGCGAGGCCGCCCAGAACGCCAAGGCCCTTGAGGCTTCGATCGCTGAACTGGCCACGATCACCGGTCAGAAGGTGGTGGTGACCCGTGCCAAGAAGGCCATCGCCAGCTTCAAGATCCGCCAGGGCATGCCGATCGGCGTCGCCGTCACCCTTCGTGGTGACCGGATGTATGCCTTCCTCGAGCGCCTGATCCATCTGGCCTTGCCCCGCATCCGCGATTTCCGCGGTGTGAGCCCCAAGAGTTTCGATGGACGGGGGAATTACACCCTTGGAGTCCGGGAACAGATCATCTTTCCGGAAATCTCCTACGACAAGATCGATGCCATCCGGGGCATGGACATCACCATCGTGACCAGTGCCCGTAACGACGAAGAGGGCCGGGCCCTCCTCCGCGAGATGGGAATGCCGTTCCGCAGCAACTGAGCCCTCTTCGGACCCCCAACATGGCCAACCACGACCCGATTTCAGACATGCTCACCCGCATTCGTAATGCGAGTGAGAAAAAGCATCAGACCACCAAGGTGCCTGCTTCCCGCCTGTCGCACAGCATCGCCAAAGTGCTGCAGCAGGAAGGGTTCATTGCCCAGATCAGCGAAGAAGGTGAAGGGGTGCAAAGGCATCTCGTTCTTGAGCTGAAATACAGCGGCAAGCATCGTCAGCCCACGATCCGCTCCGTCAAGCGCGTCAGCAAGCCGGGTCTGCGGATCTACAAGAACACACGTCAACTCCCCAAGGTGCTGGGTGGTCTCGGCGTCGCGATCATTTCCACCTCCAAGGGTGTGATGAGCGACCGTGACGCCCGTAAGCAGGGTGTCGGCGGTGAAGTCCTCTGCTACATCTACTGAAAAGGGAGTTGATTCATGTCACGTATTGGTAAAGCACCGATCCCGATCCCCGACAAGGTGACCGTGAGCCTCAACGGCCTCTCGGTCCATGTCAAGGGGCCCAAAGGCGAACTGAACCGCACCCTCCCTGAAGGTGTCCAGATTCGCCAGGAAGACAACACGCTCGTTGTTGCCCCTTCCACAGCCACCCGCCGCTCGCGGGAGCGCCACGGACTCTGCCGTACGCTGGTGGCCAACATGGTCGAAGGGGTGAGCAAAGGCTTCACCCGCAAGCTCGAAATCGTGGGCGTGGGCTACCGGGCCCAAGTTCAGGGTACGAAGCTCGTGGTGAGCGCCGGCTACAGCCACCCGGTCGAAGTGGTGCCCCCCGAAGGCATCGTCTTCACCGTGGAGGGCAACACCCAGGTGCTGGTCTCCGGTTTCGACAAGGAACTGGTCGGCAACGAAGCGGCCAAGGTCCGCGCCATTCGTCCTCCTGAGCCCTACAAGGGCAAGGGCATCAAGTACGAGGGCGAGCGCATTCTGCGCAAGGCCGGCAAAACCGGTAAGAAATGAGGCCTGCCTGAGCGTCCCACCCCTCCACTCCCATGTCCACCGTTTCCCGCAAAGCCCAGACCCAGAAGCGTCACCGCCGTCTGCGTCGCCATCTCACCGGATCCGCCGCCCGTCCGCGGCTGGCGGTGTTCCGCTCCAACAATCACATCTACGCCCAGGTCATCGACGACGACGCACAGAGCACGCTCTGTGCCGCTTCGACGCTCGACAAAGATCTGCGCACCAGCCTGACCGCCAGCTCCACCTGCGATGCCTCCGTGGCCGTGGGTCAACTGGTGGCCCAACGTGCCCTCGCCAAAGGCATTCAACAGGTGGTGTTCGATCGTGGCGGCAACCTCTATCACGGCCGCGTCAAGGCCCTTGCCGACGCTGCCCGTGAAGCGGGCCTTCAGTTCTGAACCGGATCCAACCATGACCGAAATCAACGAAACGATCCAGTCCAGCGACGTGCCAGCGGCGGCTGAAGGCCAGCCCGAACAGCGGCGCGGTGGCGGTGGCGGCAAAGGCGGCGATCGTCGCGGCGGCAGCGGCGGTGGTCGCCGTGGTGAAGGGCGGCGCGGCGGTCAGGAGCGCGACTCCGAATGGCAGGAGCGTGTGGTCCAGATCCGCCGGGTCTCCAAAACCGTCAAAGGCGGTAAGAAGATGAGCTTCCGCGCCATCATCGTGGTCGGCAACGAACGCGGTCAGGTCGGTGTGGGCGTCGGTAAGGCCGGCGATGTCATCGGTGCCGTCCGCAAGGGCGTGGCCGACGGCAAGAAGCACCTCGTCAAGGTTCCGCTCACCCGCACCAGCTCGATTCCCACCGAGAGCCGTGGGGTCGATGGCGCTGCCAGCGTGCTCATGCGCCCGGCCGCCCCGGGCACCGGCGTGATCGCAGGCGGCTCCATCCGCACCGTGCTTGAGCTCGCGGGCATCAAGAACGTGCTGGCGAAGCGCCTGGGCAGCAAGACGCCCCTCAACAATGCCCGCGCCGCCATTGAGGCGCTGCAGGCGCTCCGCACCCACAAGGAAACCGCCAAGGAACGGGGCATCTCCCTCGAGCAGATTTACTCCTGAGCCCCATGACCCACACTCTCCAGTCCCTCAAGCCCCAGGCCGGTGCCCGGCGCCGCAAGCTCCGCAAAGGCCGCGGCATCGCCGCCGGTCAGGGTGCCAGCTGCGGCTTCGGCATGCGCGGACAGAAGTCCCGCTCCGGCAGCCCCACCCGCCCCGGCTTTGAAGGCGGCCAGATGCCGCTCTACCGGCGGGTCCCCAAGCTCAAGCACTTCCCACTGGTGAACCCCAAGTCGTTCACCGTGCTGAACGTGGCCAAGCTGTCGGGCCTCAAGGCCGGCAGCACCGTCAACCTGGATGTGCTGGTGAAAGAAGGGCTGGTCACCAGCCCTAAGCACCCTCTGAAGATCCTCGGCGACGGCGATCTCAGTGTGAAACTGACCGTTCAGGCTGCTGCTTTCACTGCGTCTGCCCGTGAAAAGATCGAAGCCGCTGGTGGCACCTGCGAGCTCACCTGACCCCATCTCCACACCCCGCCAGCCATGCTGGTGGGGTTTCCTGGTCTCAGAGCCGTCTGCCACCGTCCTGCGGAACGGCAGGCGGCTTTCGTGTCACTCCGCAGCGTCTCCTTTCTGCCTCCCCACCGCCTGAGAACACACCATGCTCCTTAGCCGGGGGCGCAATCCCAGCGCCGGCGAAATCCTCACCCAGCTGATCCAGTCCAAGGGTCTCCGTGACCGGGTGCTCACCACGCTTGGCTTGCTGCTGTTGGTGCGCCTGGGGATTTACATCCCCGTTCCCGGCATCGACCGGGTGGCCTTCCAGCAGTTCATCCAGCAGGGCGGCCAGCTGATCGGCTTCCTCGACATCTTCACGGGTGGGGGCATCTCCACCCTTGGTGTGTTCGCGCTTGGCATCCTGCCGTTCATCAACGCCTCGATCATTCTTCAGCTCCTCACGGCGGCGGTGCCCCAGCTGGAGGACCTCCAGAAGAACGAAGGGGAAGCCGGCCGGCGCAAGATCGCTCAGATCACCCGCTATGTGGCACTGGGTTGGGGGATCCTGCAGAGCACGGTCTTCGCCCTGATCCTGCGGCAATACGCCATCCCGGGAGTGTCAGCTCCTGTGTTCGTCATCCAGACCTCCCTCGCACTTGTGGCGGGATCGATGGTGGTGATGTGGATCAGCGAAGTGATCACCGAGCGGGGGATCGGCCAGGGAGCGTCGCTGGTGATCTTTGTGAACATTGTGGCCACGCTGCCGCGTGCCCTTGGCTCCACCGTGGAGCTGGCCCAGAGCGGCGACCGGGCCACCGTGGGCGGGATCGTGGTGCTGGTGCTGATTTTCCTGGTCACGATCGTTGGCATCATTTTCGTGCAGGAAGGCAGCCGTCGCATCCCGATCGTGAGCGCCAAGCGTCAGGTCGGGCAAAACACCCCCCTTTCCGCGCGTCAGAGCTACCTGCCCTTGAAGCTCAATGCCGGTGGGGTGATGCCGATCATCTTTGCGTCAGCCGTGGTGTTCCTGCCCCTCACCATCGCCAACCTCACCCGCGCCCCCTGGCTGATCCAGCTGGCCGGCTACCTCAGCCCCAACAGCAGCACGCCATGGCTTTATGCCCTGCTGTTCTTCGCGTTGATCATCGGCTTTTCGCTGTTCTACGCCACCCTCACGATCAATCCGGTCGACATCGCCACCAACCTCAAGCGCAGCGGTGTAGCCGTTCCGGGTGTGCGTCCCGGCTCTGCCACTGCCATTTATCTCAGTGGCGTGCAGAACCGGCTCACCATCCTCGGGGGTCTCTTTCTCGGTGCGGTGGCAATCATTCCCTCGGCTGTGGAGGGCGCCACGCAGGTGCGCACCTTCCAGGGTCTGGGGGCCACCTCCCTGCTGATCCTGGTGGGCGTTGCGATCGACACCGCCAAGCAGGTCCAGACCTACGTGATCTCGCAGCGCTACGAGGGGATGGTGCGCCAGTGACGCGCCCCACCCCTTCCAGGGCTCCACAGGTCATCGCCACTCCCCCGCCCCTTCTCTGGTTTCCGCTCATCCGCCCCCTTCCATGAAGCAGCGCATTCTTTTTCTCGGCCCCCCAGGAGCCGGCAAGGGCACCCAGGCCGAGCGTCTCGCGGCCAGCCACAACCTCCTGCACCTCTCCACCGGCGAGTTGTTGCGCGCCGAAGTAGCTGCGGGCAGTGCGCTCGGCCAGGAAGCGGAGGCCGTGATGGCCCGTGGCGAACTGGTCAGCGACACCTTGGTGCTGGCGATCGTTCGTGCCCGTCTGACCTGCTGCAACGGCGGCTGGCTGCTCGATGGTTTCCCACGCAACCTGGCCCAGGCCGAAGCCCTCCAGCAACTGCTGGAGGAGATCGGCCAACCGATCGAATTGGTGGTGCTCCTGGCCCTCGATGACGAAACCCTCGTGGAGCGCCTGCTGGCACGCGGCCGCGCCGACGACAACGAAGCTGTGATCCGCAACCGTCTTGTCGTCTACAGCGATCAGACGGAGCCTTTGATCGCGTACTACCGCGCCAAGGGGCTGCTCAGTTCCGTCGAGGCCAGTGGCACGGTCGAGGCGATTGCCGAGCGAATCTCCGCTGTTGTGGGTTGAGCGCTGTGGTACGTTATCTGTTTGGAAATTTGGAGCACCGCTGCTCATGAAGGTGCGTGCCTCGGTCAAGAAAATGTGTGACAAGTGCCGGGTGATCCGCCGCCATGGCCGGGTCATGGTGATCTGCACCAACCCCAAACACAAACAGCGCCAGGGCTGACCTGCGCTGTTCCCGCCTCATTCATCTGCGCCCTCTTGGGCGCACCACCCAGCCCACCGTGGCTGGGCTCCCCTCTGCCCAACTGAATCGTTTCTTCGTGGCTCGGATTGCCGGTGTCGATATCCCTCGTGACAAGAGGGTTGAGATTTCTCTCACTTACGTCTATGGCATCGGCTTGACCCGTGCCCAGAAGATCCTGGCCAAGGCCGGTGTCAGCCCGGACATCCGGGTGAAAGACCTTGACGACGCTGACGTGCAGAAACTGCGCGCCGCAGCGGAATCCTTCACCCTCGAAGGCGACCTGCGCCGTCAGGAGGGCATGGCGCTCAAGCGTCTGCAGGACATCGGCTGCGTTCGTGGCCGCCGCCATCGCATGGGCCTGCCGGTCCGTGGGCAGCGCACCCGCACCAACGCACGCACCCGCCGCGGCGCGCGCAAAACCGTGGCCGGCAAGAAGAAGTAATCCTCTCGCCCAGCGCCTCACCGGCGTCAGTCCTTCCCAGTCCCCTACCCCAGGCCCCTGTCCATGGCGAAGCCAGCCAAGAAAACCGGCGCAAAGAAAACCAAGCGGAATGTGCCCAACGGCGTGGCACACATCCAGAGCACCTTCAACAACACCATCGTGTCGATCACCGACACCGCTGGCGAGGTGATTTCCTGGTCGTCTGCCGGGGCCAGTGGCTTCAAGGGAGCCCGCAAGGGCACCCCGTTCGCCGCCCAGACGGCCGCCGAAGCTGCCGGCCGCCGCGCCCTCGAGCAGGGCATGCGGCAGATCGAAGTGCTGGTGCGCGGGCCTGGATCTGGCCGTGAAACCGCCATTCGTGCTCTGCAGGTGGCAGGTCTTGAGATCACCCTGATCCGTGATGTCACCCCGCTGCCTCACAACGGTTGCCGGCGCTCCAAGCGCCGCCGGGTCTGAGTCGCTTCACTTCCAAGCCCTCGGGCATTCCTCTTCACCACCTTCAGGCCGTGCATCAGTATCAGATCGATCGCGTCGAGCATCAGATCGGCGAAGACCGCTCCCAGACGGGCGTCTTTGTGATCGGGCCCCTCGATCGCGGCCAGGCCATCACCCTGGGCAACGCCCTGCGTCGGGTGCTCATGGGTGGGATGGAAGGCAGTGCGATCACGGCCGTGCGCATCGCCGGCGTGAACCATGAATACGCCACGGTGCCGGGTGTCCGCGAAGACGTTCTCGACATTCTCCTGAACTGCAAGGAAGTGGTCGTCAGCAGCCGCAGCCGCGATCTTGAGATCGGCCGGCTTGTGGCCACCGGCCCCGCCACCGTTACCGCCGGCGACCTTCAATTCTCCTCGCAGGTTCAGGTGATCGACCTTGAACGGCCGATCGCCACCGTCGCGGAAGGCCACAGCCTCGAGCTTGAAGTGCACGTGGAGCGGGGTGTGGGCTATCGCCCCGTCGACCGTCACAACGAAGACACCAGCGCCATCGACCTGCTCCAGATCGATGCCGTGTTCATGCCGGTGCGGCGGGTGAACTACACCGTCGACGAAACCGCTGTCGGCGAAGGCGGCTCGGCGCGGGAGCGGCTGCGGCTCGAGATCCACACCAGCGGCGCGATCACCCCCGACGACGCCATGGCCCAGGCCGCCAATCAGTTGATTGCCCTGTTCCAGCCGCTGGCCAGCCTCACCATCGACGACGAGCCGGGCGCGGAGCCGGAGCCCTCTGCTGAAAGCCAGATCCCTCTGGAAGAACTCAACCTGTCCGTGAGGGCTTACAACTGCCTGAAGCGTGCCCAGGTGAACTCGGTTTCCGATCTCATGGGCTTCAGCTACGAAGACCTCCTCGAGATCAAGAACTTCGGTTCCAAATCGGCCGACGAGGTGATCGAAGCCCTTGAGCGCATCGGCATTTCTCTGCCCCAGAGCCGCACCACGGCCTAGACCCCGCTTCCCTGCGCGATCTCTCCCCTTCGACGTACACCACCCCGGAACCATGCGCCACCAATGCCGAGTCCCCCTTCTTGGTCGCCCAGCTGACCAACGCAAGGCACTGCTGCGCGGACTCACCACCCAGTTGATTCGCGAGGGCCGCGTCACCACCACCAAGGCCCGGGCCAAGGCCCTGCGTGACGAGACCGAGCGCATGATCACCCTGGCCAAGGAGGGCACCCTGGCGGCCCGCCGCCGGGCCATGGGCTACATCTTCGACAAGCAACTGGTCCACTCGCTCTTCGACAAGGCCCAGGAGCGTTACGGCGACCGCCAAGGTGGCTACACCCGCATCATCCGCACGGTGCCCCGGCGCGGCGACAACGCCGAGATGGCCATCATCGAGCTGGTCTGAAAACGCCGCGCCGCATCGCCCTTTGTCTTCAGTACGAGGGCTCCTGCTATCACGGCTGGCAACGGCAGCCTCACCAGGCGAGCGTTCAGGCCACCCTGGATCTAGCCATCGCCGCGCTTGAGCCCCCACCTTCACCATCCACAGTTGCGGCAGGCCGCACCGATGCGGGCGTGCATGCCGCAGCCCAGGTGGTGCATTTCGATGCCACAGGCCCGATTCCTGCCGAGCGCTGGCCCGCCGCGCTGAACGGACGCTTACCTGCGAGCATCCGCGTGCTTGCTGCCTCTGAGCAGCCTCAGAGCTGGCACGCCTGCTTCTCCGCCACCTATCGGCGCTACCGCTACACCCTCTACAACGGGCGCACTCCCAACCTCTTCCTGGCGCCATTCACCTGGCATCGCTACCGCCACCGGCTCGATGAGAACCGGATGCGTGCCGCGCTGGAAGGAATGCTCGGCACCCACAACTTCGCCGCTTTCCAGCGGGCCGGGAGCAGCCGCCCCCATGCCCGCACCACCGTTCAGGACGTGAGCCTTGAGCGCGACGGCGACCTGATCACCGTGGAGATCCAGGCCAGTGGCTTCCTGTACGGCATGGTGCGCTTGGTGCTGGGCCAGCTTGTGGCGCTCGGGGAGGGCCGGCTCAGCCTGGAGCAGTTCGAGCACCGTTGGCGCACCGGAGCGCGCGCTGAGGTGAAGGAAGCGGCTCCGCCCCAGGGTCTCTGCCTGCTGCGGGTTGGGTACCCACAGCCAATCTTCCCCATGAGCGCATGGTATGATTGCCAACCGCGATTCAGGTTGAGAAGCCAGGATCCGCCGGAGTTTTCGCCTCTTTCGCCCAGCTCCTGAAACCAAGTCCAGTGGGCCTTTCGCGGCCGCCTCCAAGGGATTTACCCAGGAGCTGGAGAAGGCGACGGTCTAGGCTCCGGATCAGCGATGGCCTCAACGTTCTCTCCATGCGGAGACAACAGGGCCACCTCCCTCCTGTCCAGCCCCCCCATTCAGCGGGATGGCGCAATCCCTCCGTCCGGCCTGCCGGTGCAATGAACAAGACCTCCGTCCCCTCTCCTGATTCCCTTGATCGCCAGTGGTACCTGGTTGATGCAGAGAATCAAACGCTCGGCCGTCTGGCCAGCGAGGTGGCCAGCGTGCTGCGCGGCAAGAACAGCCCTTCCTTCACCCCTCACCTTGATACCGGCGATTTCGTCGTGGTCGTCAACGCCGACAAGGTGCGTGTGAGCGGCAACAAGCCCGAGCAGAAGATCTACCGGCGCCATTCCGGCCGCCCCGGCGGCATGAAAACCGAAACCTTCGCCGCCCTGCAGGCTCGCCTCCCTGAGCGCATCGTTGAGAAGGCGATCAAGGGGATGCTGCCCCACAACGCCCTAGGGCGGCAGATGTTCCGCAAGCTGAAGGTCTACAAGGGTGCCGAGCATCCGCACGCCGCTCAGCAGCCCCAGCCCCTGGCCCTCGATCCTTCCGCTTCCGCACGATGAGCACCTCCACCAATCGCGTCGTCTACTGGGGAACCGGCCGCCGCAAGACAGCCGTCGCCCGTGTGCGCGTGGTGCCCGGCACCGGCGCCATCACGATCAATGGCCGCCCCGGCGACAACTACCTGAACTACAACCCCAGCTACCTCGCTGCGGTCAAAGCACCTCTCGACACCCTGGGACTGTCCACCGACTACGACCTGTTGGTCAACGTCAAAGGCGGCGGCCTCACTGGGCAAGCCGATGCGATCAAGCAGGGGGCTGCCCGTGCGCTTTGTGATCTCTCCCCAGACAACCGCAAACCGCTGAAGACCGAAGGCCACCTGAGCCGCGACCCCCGGGCCAAGGAGCGTCGCAAATACGGCCTCAAGAAAGCCCGCAAGGCTCCCCAGTTCTCCAAGCGCTGATCCACGTCATGCCCAAGAGCGACATCCATCCCACCTGGTACCCCGATGCCAAGGTGATCTGCAACGGAGAGGTGGTGATGACCACCGGCTCCACTCATCCCGAGCTCAACGTCGACGTGTGGAGCGGCAATCACCCCTTCTACACAGGCACCCAGAAGATCCTCGACACCGAAGGTCGCGTCGACCGCTTCATGCGCAAGTACGGCATGGCCAGCACCGACAGCGCCAAGAAGGCCACAGCACCGGCGGCCGAAGCAGTCAGCGAAACCCCTGCAGCCGACGCTTGAGACCCTGCCGGTCTGGCCTCCCACCCGGCACCGTGCTGATTTCACACCCACGGCCGGATGCTCCAGGGCATCCGGCTTTTTGCTGAGCGCGCCACCGCTGCCATGGACCCTGCCTTCCTCGCCGAACGTCTGGAAGCCGTCCGTCTGACCTTCACCACCCTGGAGCGGCAACTCGCCGATCCGGCGGTGGCCGCCGATCCGGCCCAGCTGCAGCACCTGGCCCGCGAACGGTCACGGCTCGAACCGCTGGTGCTCGATTACGCCTGCTGGAACGAGCTGCGGCGAGAGTGGACCCAGACCCGCCAACTGCTGAAGGAGAGCCGCGGCGACGCTGAACTGGAGCTGATGGCCCAGGAAGAGCTGGCGAGCCTGACGGCCCGGATCGGTGCCACCGAGGAACGCCTCACCCTCGCCTTGCTGCCGAGCGATCCCCGCGATGAGCGCAGCGTGATGCTGGAGATCCGCGCCGGCGCCGGCGGCGACGAAGCCTCGCTCTGGGCCGGGGACCTGGCCCGGATGTACGAACGCCATGCCCAGACGCTCGGCTGGCAGGTGCAGCCCGTCAGCGCGTCTGAAGCCGATCTCGGTGGCTACAAGGAGGTGATCCTCTCGATCCGTGGGGATGGGGTGTACAGCCAGCTGAAGTACGAAGCCGGCGTGCACCGGGTGCAGCGGGTTCCCGCCACCGAGTCGCAGGGGCGGGTGCACACCTCCACCGCCACCGTGGCCGTCATGCCCGAAGCGGATCCAGTGGAAGTGCAGCTTGATCCCAGCGACCTGGAGATCAGCACGGCCCGCTCAGGGGGCGCCGGCGGACAGAACGTCAACAAGGTGGAGACCGCCGTCGATCTCCTCCACAAACCCACCGGCATTCGCGTCTTCTGTACCCAGGAGCGCTCCCAGCTTCAGAACCGGGAGCGGGCTCTGGCGATCCTGCGGGCGAAGCTGCTGGAGCGTGAACTGGCGGCCGCGGCCGCAGCCGAAAGTTCGCAGCGACGGGCCCAGGTCGGCAGCGGCGACCGCAGCGAAAAGATCCGCACCTACAACGTGAAAGACAACCGGGTGACCGATCACCGGCTCGGCCGAAACTTCGCGCTCGAGGCGGTGCTGCAGGGCCAGTTGGGCGAAGTGATCGCAGCCTGCATCGCCGCCGATCAACGCCGGCAACTGGAGCAGCTGGCGGCTGACGCAGCGGCGTGAACACTGATGGGCTGCTTGGCCCATCAGCGGGAGGTCCGTTGTCTGGCGCCGGCTTCAGGCCCCGATCACATACTTGGCCCACTCGCGACGGCCGGAGCGGATCTGGCGTGTGGCCTCGAAGTAGAGGGTGCTCACGGGCCGCCGCGGCACCCTCGCCAGTGGCATGGAGGCCTCGCGCGGGGTGCGGTTGCCCTTGCGAACGTTGCAGCGCAGACAGGCGGTGGTCACGTTTTCCCAGCTGTCGCCCCCTCCTCTGCTGCGGGGGATCACGTGATCGATCGACAGCTGATCGCCCTGATAGCCGCAGTATTGGCAGGAATGGCCGTCGCGCTGAAAGACATTGCGGCGGGTCAGGGGCAGCTCCTTGAAGGGCACGCGCACGAACTGGCGCAGCCGGATCACCGATGGCAGCAGCAGATCGTCCCGCAGGATGCGGCTGCTGTCGTGTTCGAGGCCTTCCGCCTTCCCCTTCAGCACCATCACCGTGGCACGACGCCAGGTCGTGATGTTCAACGGCTCATAGGAGGCGTTCAGTACGAGAACCTGGCTCACGACGCTCTGTCGAGGGGAGGCATGCCAGACCTCCTGCGTGGCGGCATGCTAATGGGAGTTTCTGGTCCTGCTTCAGATCCGCTCCAGGTTCGCTCTACGCGGCTCCCTGCCACGCCCTCGCCCGGATGATTCCCGCTTCCGACGCTCCTTCCTTCCCCTCCGCCACTCCCTCCACCACCGACGCCCCGCTCGCTTGCGGTCTGCATCCCACCCAGCGAGCATGGGTGGAGGTGGATGCTGCGGCAATCCAGCGCAACGCCAGCCGGTTGCAGCGCTTTCTCAGCCCCGGCTGCGCGTTGATGGCCGTTGTCAAGGCCGATGGCTATGGCCATGGCGCCCTGCCCGTGGCGCAGGCGGCGCTGGCCGGCGGTGCCAGCTCACTCGGGGTGGCCACCCTGCAGGAAGGTGTGGATCTGCGGCAGCGGGGAGTTAAGGCACCGATCCTGGTGATGGGCAGTCTGGTGGGCGCCGAAGAGCTTCACAGCTGCCTGCACTGGCAGCTGATGCCCACGATCAGCACGCTGGAGGAGGCCAGCTTGAGCCACCGCCTGGCGGCAGGCACCGGTCGCCGTATGGCGGTGCATCTCAAGCTCGACACCGGCATGGCCCGGCTGGGGGTCGACTGGCGCGTGGGTGCCCAGCTGCTGGAGTCGCTGCATGACCTCGACCACCTGGAGGTGGCCGGGCTGTATTCCCATCTCGCTGATGCCGATGCCCCTGACGCCGGCGGCTCCGATCTGACCCGCCAGCAGCAGGAGCGGTTCGAATGCGTGCTGTGCCAGGCCGCGAACCGCGGGCTGGCCACCGGCCTGCGTCATCTCGCCAACTCCGCCGGCAGCCTGCGCGGGCCTTCCCTCCACTACGACCTGGTGCGGGTCGGCCTGGCCCTCTACGGCCATGCGCCTGCCCCCCATCTGGCCACTCAGGTGCAGCTGGAGCCGGCCATGGGGGTTCGTGCCCGGGTCACCCTGCTGCGCGATGTCCCAGCCGGCGTGGGGGTGAGCTACGGCCACCAATGGCGCGCGCCGCGGCCCAGCCGCCTGGCGGTGGTGGCGATCGGATACGCCGATGGCGTGCCGCGCTCCCTCTCCAGCCGCATGGAGGTGCTGTTCGCGGGCCATCGGCTGCGCCAGGTGGGTGCGATCACCATGGATCAGCTGTTGATCGATGCCACCGACGAACCCGAGCTGCGCGTGGGATCGGTGGTGACGTTGCTGGGCTGCGACGGGGACATTCGCATCGGTCCGGAGCACTGGGCCGCCACCTGCGGCACCATCCCCTGGGAGATCCTCTGCGGCTTCAAGCATCGGTTACCGCGGCTCCGTCCCGAGGAGGCCTGTCACAGGCGCTGATAAGCTTTGCCAGCCCCTGGAGAGGTGGCTGAGTGGTTGAAAGCGGCTCCCTGCTAAGGAGTTACAGGAGGCAACTTCTGTCGAGGGTTCGAATCCCTCCCTCTCCGTTCCCTGGTTCTGCAGCTCCCGCGTTGTTCCTGGCTCACTGAAGCGTGGGCCTGCCTTGGCGCTGGTGGTCAGTGGCGCCCTTTGCATCGGCAGGCCGCACCTCTGGATCCACGGCGCTGGCTTTCAGCAGGCCGGCAGCCAGCTGGGGCAACAGGCGTGCATCCTGCGCCCGCTCGGACCCCTCGCTGAACACCACCAGTAGAAAGGGACGATGGCCCTCCATCTCCACATAGGCAGCATCGTGGCGGGCCTGGCTCATCCAGCCCGCCTTGCTCCAGAGCCGGGCGGACAGCGGCAGCCCTTCACCGAGGAAGCCGTCCACCTGATTCTCCGGATCCGCTGCCCGCAGCGCTGGATCGAGCGGACGCCGCAGCAGCTCGCGCATACGGGCGCTCGCCAGTGGCGATACGAAGGCGCCCGCCATGGCGGCATGCAGCAGGCGGGCAGTGGCATCGCTGCTCAGCCGGTTGCGGTTGGCGCGATCGGGTCCGTAGAACTGGCGCTCCCGCCCGTAAGGGCCATCGCCCCAGGTCTTCTGACAGAGGTTGCAGGCCTCCATCTCGGGCCAGCCCAGGCGGGCGAACCAGCGATTCACCAGCTGACGTTGCGCCATCCAGGCGTCCAGAGCGGCCGGAGGCAGGTCCGGACCGCTGGTGGTGCCGGTCAGCATGTCCACCACATAGCCGGTGGCGTCGTTGCTCGAGTCACGGATCATGTCCGCGAGGGAGCGCCGCAGCTCCGGCGACTCCTCCAGCAACTGGCGCTGCAGCCAGGCTTCCGCCGCCGCCAGATAGAAGAGCTTCACCACGCTGGCGGGGTAGACGGAGCGGCCACCCGCCCAGCTCGCTCCGGCCGGCGGCAGGGCCCAGAACGTCGCCGGATCAAGCCCATCGGCCTGGCCGATCAAGGAGGTCTCGTACCGCAGCCAGGTGACGGCAAGCTGATCGGCAAGACCGGGCCGGGCCTGCCCTTCCAGTTCGCGGAGCCGCTCCTGCAGGATCGTGCCCATGGCCCCATCCGGGCGGTAGAACGCCATCGATGTCAGCCACAGCAATGGTGAGATTAGGCACTCCCGCAGCGGCGGAACTGCTGGTGACAGGCAGCCGCTGGCGCCTGCTGGCCCCGCTGGACGGGTACAGCCGCCCCAGCGGGGCTGGACTCGCCACCCAGGCCGCGGCAGGGCGCTGCCTGGAGGTGCTCCAGGCAGAAACGCCGCCGGAGGGAAGGCTGCGGGTGCGGCTGCTCGAAGACGGCTACGGCTGCTGGCTGGACGCGGGTGAACTGGCTGGCAGAGCGGAAGTGGCAGCCCGTCCGGTGCCGCGGCTGCTGACGGCGGCAGCGATCCAGGCCCGGCTGCCTGAGGTGCTGGCATTCGCGGCCGGCGCTGCCGCCTGCCCCAACCACTACCTCTGGGGAGGCACCACCGGCCCCCACTACGACTGCTCCGGGTTCATCCAGAGCGCGTTTGCCCAGGCGGGGATCTGGATTCCCCGTGACGCCTATCAACAGGAACGGTTCTGCCAGCCGGTGGCGGTGAGCCCCTCCACCTTGACGCTGCTGCGACCGGGGGACCTGATCTTCTTCGGCCGTCCCCAGCGCTGCACCCATGTGGGACTGCACCTGGGCTCCGGGCGCTATCTGCACAGCTCCGGACGCGACCACGGCCGCAACGGTCTGGGCATCGACCAGCTGGCCCCCTGGGACACGCATCCGGTGGCCAGCCACTACCGCCGGGAACTGCGGGACGCCGGCAGGGTGGTCCACTGCCATGACGGCAGCCCACTCCCGTAAGTTGCAGGCTCACCTCTTTCCGCCAGCCCCATGAGCGCGCCCCTTCGGCTGGAGCTCTCGGTGGTGATCCCCCTCTACAACGAGGAAGAAAGCCTGCCGCCGCTGGTGGAGCAGGTGCTGAGCGCCGTGCGTCCCCTGGGGCGGCCCTTCGAACTGGTGCTCGTCGACGACGGCTCCACCGACCGCACCGCCGAGGTGCTGACCGGGCTGGCCGCGCGCGTGCCGGAGCTGGTGGCCGTGCTGCTGCGGCGGAACTACGGCCAGACCGCTGCGATGGCGGCGGGTTTCGATGCCAGCACCGGCGCCATGATCGTGACCCTCGACGGAGACCTACAGAACGATCCGGCCGATATCCCACTGCTGCTGGAGCGGCTGGAGGATGGCTACGACCTGGTGAGCGGCTGGCGGCACCTGCGCAAGGACGCTGCCGTGCAACGGCTGCTGCCGTCGTTGATCGCCAACCGGCTGATCGCGCGGGTGACCGGGGTGCGCCTGCACGATTACGGCTGCTCGCTCAAGGCCTACCGCCGTGAAGTGGTGGCCGACATGAACCTCTACGGCGAGCTGCATCGCTTCCTTCCGGCACTCGCGTTCATCGAGGGCGCCCGGATCGCCGAGGTGAAGGTGAACCACCATCCACGGCGCTTCGGCAGCAGCAAATACGGCATCGATCGCACCTTCCGGGTGCTGATGGATCTGCTCACGGTCTGGTTCATGAAGCGGTTCCTCACCCGTCCCATGCACGTGTTCGGATTCGGGGGGCTGGCCTCCCTGGCGGTGGGCCTACTGATCAGCCTCTATCTGCTGGGCGAGAAGGTTTTCCTCGATGCCGATATCGGCAATCGTCCCCTGCTGCTGGTGGCGGTGCTGGCGATTGTGGCCGGCATCCAGCTGTTCTGCTTTGGGCTGCTGGCGGAGCTGCAGATGCGCACCTATCACGAAAGCCAGGGGCGGCCCATCTACCGGGTGCGGCAGACCCTCAAGGGGCCCCGTGGCGCTGAACTGGCCGCAGCGGTGGGCCCGGCCTGAGCGAGGGTTTGTCCCTGCCGGATTGAACTTTTATGTCGCCCTGTGCAGGCTTCTGAGCCTGGCCGAAAGCGATCCTTACAGTACCGGCGGTTGCTGTATTGGCCCACGCCATGACTGGAGAATTCGTAGCTGCCTGGCTGCCGTCTGTGTTCGTGCCTCTGGTGGGAATCCTCGGTCCTGCTGTCGCCATGGCCCTGCTGTTCAACGTGATCGAAGCCCGCGACTGAACCGGTGCACGGGTCAACGCCCGCCGGTCTTTCGCTTCGCCCGTTCGCCTCCCCTTCGCTCGCTTCATCTCATGACCGTCCACCCCGTCGCCGACCCCACCGTCGGCAACCTGGCCACCCCGATCAACAGCAGCTACTTCACCAAGGCGTTCCTGAACGCGCTGCCCGCCTACCGTCCGGCCTTGTCCCCCAACCGGCGTGGTCTGGAAGTGGGCATGGCCCACGGTTTCTTCCTCTATGGGCCTTTCGCCCTCACCGGGCCGCTGCGTCTCACCGAGTACGCCAGCACCGCCGGCCTGCTGGCCACGATCGGTCTGGTTTCGATCCTCACGGTCTGCCTGTCGATCTACGGCACCGCCGGCACCGGCCCCAACGTGCAGCCCCCCGACGCCACGATCGACAATCCCCCCGCAGACCTCTTCACCAAGGCCGGTTGGGCTGAGTTCGCCAGCGGCTTCTGGCTGGGTGGCTGCGGCGGCGCCGCCTTCGCCTGGTTCCTGGCCGGTACCGCTCTGGTGGCTCCGCTCACCAACCTCGCCGGTGGCGTCTGGAGCGTCAACTGAATGCGCTGAGTCTTCGACGTTCACCTTGAAGCCCCGCCCAGGCGGGGCTTTTTCATGGCCGGAACCAAGGTTGGCAAGAGGCCCACACCGCCTCTGGGGCAGAAGCAGCGGCGCCAGCAGCCGGCGCGGTGCCAAAACGGCTCAGGAGCGGGGGCAGTTTCTGTAAGGATTGGTGAACGACAGGCTTGAGTTGCGGGATCGGATCCATGTCGGTGTCTGATCCGTTTCTGCGCCGGCCGGTGCTCACCCTGGTGGTGACCCTGCTGATCCTGCTGGCCGGGCTGATCAGCCTGCCGGCACTGCAAGTGGAGAACCTGCCGCCGATCGCGCCAATCCGCGTGATCGTCCGGGCCAGTTATCCCGGCGGTGGAGCAACGGTGGTTGAACAGGGTGTCACCACACCTCTGGAGCAGCAGCTCAATGGCCTGGAGCGACTGGAGAGCATCCGCTCCACCAGCTCTGCGAATGGCAGCGCAATCACCCTCACCTTCGATGGCGGTAACGCGGAGCTCAACCAGATCAATGCGCAGAACGAAGCGGCCCTGGTGAACAGGCAGCTGCCGCCCCAGGTGGCCCGTCTGGGGGTTCAGGTACGGCGCAGCTCTGACGATCTGCTGATGGTGCTGAGTTTCAGCGCACAGCGAGGCCTTTATGCACCATCCTTCCTCAGCGGCTGGATCGACCAACAGCTCAAGGACCAGCTGCAGCGAGTGCCGGGTGTCGGCAATGTCACCATCTCCGGTGGAGGGCAGCTCGCCTTCCGCCTCTGGCTCGATCCTGCGGCACTGGAGCAGCGCCAGCTGACGATCAGCGATGTTGAACGGGCAGTGGTCGGCCAGAACGTTCTGGCAGCCCTCGGCCAGGTGGGCGACGCCCCCAGTCCAGCCGGACAGCTGACGACCCTGCCCCTGGAGATGGAGGGCCGCCTGCGCAGCGTGCAGGAACTGGAGTCGCTGGTGGTCAGCCGGTCGGCCAACGGCGGGGTGGTGCTGCTGAGCGACGTAGGACGCGCCAGCCTTGAGCCCGAGAGTTTCGACAACTCCGCCCGGAATCTGGAAGGAAACACCACGGTGGTGGTTCAGATCTTCCAGAGGGACGGCAGCAATGCACTGCAAGTGAGCAAAGCCGTGAATGCGGCACTGGCGGAACTGGCGCCCAGCTTTCCGCCTGGCATCGCCTTGCAGCAGATCGTGGATGTGGCCGACAGCGTTCGAGAAAGCATCGATCTCACCTGGGCGAGTCTGCGGGAGGCGGTGCTGCTCGTCCTTATCGTCCTGCTGCTCTCGCTCGGCAACACGCGGCTGGCCATCGTCACCGCCGTGGCAGTACCGGTGTCCTTGGTCGGAAGCCTCACGATCCTGAGGCTTGCCGGCAGCTCGATCAATACCCTCACGCTGTTCGGCATGGTGCTGGCCACAGGGATCCTTGTGGACGACGCCATCGTGGTGAGCGAGGACATCGGTCGCCGGCTGGAGCTGGGGGAAACGCCGCTGCAGGCTGCGCGGAACGCCATGAACGAACTGGCCGGGGCGGTGATCGCCACGTCGCTGGTGCTCGTTGTGGTGTTTCTGCCGGTGTTGGCGCTGCCCGGCAGTGTTGGCAGGCTCTACCAGCCCATCGCCATCACGATCAGCGCCACGATTCTCATCTCCACGGTCAACGCGCTCACGTTCACGCCTGTAGCAGCGAGCTGGCTCCTCGTTCACGGCTGGAAGGAACCCCACTGGCTGCTGAAGATCCTTGCTCGTCCCCAGCGTTGGCTCGACAGGCTGCGGCGTCACTATGGCGAAGCACTGCAGCATTGCTTCCGCTTGCGCCGGCTGATCCTGGTCGGGCTGGCGGCAGGCCTGGTCCTGGCAGTGTGGGGCCTGGGTCAGTTGCCCACCGCCTTCATTCCCCAAGAGGACGACGGTCAGGTGCGGGGCGTGGTGGTGTTGCCCGGCGGCTCCTCCCTGGAAAGCACCGAGACGGTGCTGGAAAAAGTGAGGCAAATCGTCGTGCAACAAGAGCCTGCCGTCCGCGTGGGCACGTTCAATGCAGGCCGCTCCTTCGGCGACAGTGCCGCGAACCGGGGCACCTTCTTCCTGCGGCTCAAGCCCCAGGCAGAGAGAGGATCAGGCAGGGAGATGAGCAATGAAGCCGTCGCTCGGCGGCTCGGAAGGATTCTGAGAGAACGCCTACCGGAAGCATCTGTGCAAGTCAGCGTTCCCCCTTCCGTGCGGGGCTTCAGCGGCGAAGGAGGCCTGGAGCTGGAGCTCCTTGACATCAGCGGCGGCCGTATGAGCCTGGCAGATTTCGAGCGCGAGGTACGCGATTTCATCGCCGCTGCCAACACCACCGACGCCTTTGAGCGGGTAAGCACCCGCTTCAGCGCCGATTCCCCCCTGCTGCGACTGCGGCCGGATCGACTGCGAATGGCATCGCTCGGGGTTGATCTGGAAACGGTGGTGTCCACCCTGGGAGCCAGCTTCGGCAGCAGCTACGTCAACGACAGCTTCGAGGGCGACCGGGTGCGCCGTGTGGTCGTGCAACTGGATGGCGCAGACCGAAGCACGGCTGAGGACGTGTTGGCCCTGAAAATCCGCAGTGCCGCCGGGGCACTGATACCGCTGCGGGAAATCGTGCAGATGGAGCAAGCAAGTGGTCCGGTGGCGATCAACCACAGCCGCCTGAGACGAGCGATCACCGTTCAGGCTGTGCCCAGGGCAGGAGTCAGCACCGGCCAAGCCATCGCCATGCTGGAGCAGGTGCATCAGGCGCGACCCAACCTGACCACTGACCTCGAATGGGTGGGACTGGCCCGCGAGGAACGCCAGTCAGGCGGAAGGGCCTGGCTGGTGTTTGCATTCGGTGTGGCCGTCATGGCGTTGGTGTTGGCCGCCCTCTACGAGAACTTCATCGATCCTCTGATCATTCTGATCACTGTTCCCCTTGCCTTGGTCGGGGCGGTGGTGGGTCTGGCAAGCAGGGGCAACTTTCTTGATATCTACGCCCAAATGGGGATGTTGGTATTGGTGAGCCTTGCCGCCAAGAACGGCATTCTGATTGTCGAGTTCGCCAACCAAAGGATGGCGGAAGGAAGTGGACTGCAGGAGTCGGTGGAGGAAGCCGCCCTAAGCCGCCTGCGGCCGATCCTGCTCACTGCTCTGGCATCACTGGCCAGCATCCTGCCGCTCTTGCTGGCAGGGGGCAGCGGGGCTGCAGGAAGGGCCAGCATGACCAGCATCAGCACAGTTCTCTTCTACGGCCAGCTGGTAGCAACTGTTCTCACGTTGTTTGTCGTGCCGGTGGTGTACGTCGAAGTGAAGATGCTCGAAGGTCGGCACTGAAGGCATAACCTCGCGAAGCAGGTTTCACCAGTGAGACAGTGAAGCCGGGCCACCCCTTCCATCCCTTGGCCCCACTTCCGCACGGCAGGATTTGGTGCCAAACCCCCAAGACTTCAGCGTGTCGCGAGGGTTACGGGATTGCGATGTCATCGTTGTGTCAGCACCTGCTTCAGCACATGAAAAAACCCCCGGGTATACCCGGGGGTGAAGGAGGATCGTCCCTCGAAGATCAGGCTGGCCGCAGGGTCAGCCGAATTTGCCGGAGGTGGATGCGATCAAGAAGGCTGCGTATGTGAGCACGTAGCCAACGGAGAAGTGCGCCAGACCGACCACACGGGCCTGAACGATCGAGAGAGCGACGGGCTTGTCACGCCAGCCCACCAGGTTGGCGAGCGGGGTGCGCTGGTGTGCCCAGACGATGGTTTCGATCAGCTCCTGCCAGTAACCGCGCCAGGAGATCAGGAACATGAAGCCAGTGGCCCACACCAGGTGACCGAAGAGGAACATCCAGGACCAGACGGCCAGGTTGTTCGACCCGAACGGGTTGTACCCGTTGATCAGCTGGGAGCTGTTGAGCCAGAGGTAGTCGCGGAACCAGCCCATCAGATAGGTGCTGGATTCGTTGAACTGAGCCACGTTGCCCTGCCAGATCGCCAGGTGCTTCCAGTGCCAGTAGAAGGTGACCCAACCCACCGTGTTCAGAGCCCAGAACACCGACAGGTAGAAGGCGTCCCAAGCAGAGATGTCACAGGTGCCGCCACGGCCGGGGCCGTCGCAGGGGAAGGAGTAGCCGAAGTCCTTTTTATCGGGCATCAGCTTGGAACCACGGGCGTCCAGAGCACCTTTGACCAGGATCAAGGTGGTGGTGTGCAGGCCAAGCGCGATGGCATGGTGCACAAGGAAGTCGCCAGGGCCGATGGGCAGAAACACATCGGTGTTGCCGTTGATGGCATCGAGCCAGAAGTGATCACCAGGGATGTTGGCCGAAGCCAGGCTGGCGGCACTGCTGGGGTTCGAGAGCAGCACATCCATTCCGTACATGGCTTTGCCGGAGGCAGCCTGCACGAACTGGGCAAACACGGGCTCCACCAGGATCTGCTTCTCGGGGGTTCCGAACGCCACGACCACGTCGTTGTGGACGTAGAGGCCGAGGGTGTGGAAACCAAGGAACAGGGAGACCCAGCTGAGGTGGCTGATCAGAGCTTCCTTGTGATCAAGCATCCGAGCCAGAACATTGTTCTTGTTGGCTTCGGGGTCGTAATCACGAATGAAGAAGATCGCACCGTGAGCGAAGGCACCGACCATCAGGAAGATGGCGATGTACTGGTGGTGGGTATAGAGAGCAGCCTGCGTCGTGTAGTCCTTGGCGATGAACGCATAGGACGGCATGGCATACATGTGCTGCGCCACCAGGCTCGTGACCACACCCAGCGAAGCCAGGGCCAGGCCGAGCTGGAAGTGGAGCGAGTTGTTGACGGTGTCGTAGAGGCCCTTGTGCCCAGCGCCGAGGTCACCAGGGGTGCCCTTGGGGGGGTTGTGAGCATCAAGGATCTCGCGGATCGAGTGACCGATTCCGAAGTTGGTCCGGTACATGTGACCGGCGATCACGAAGATGCAGCCGATCGCCAGATGGTGATGGGCAATATCCGTGAGCCAGAGCGCCTCAGTCTGGGGGTGGAAGCCGCCAAGGAAGGTGAGGATCGCGGTGCCGGATCCCTCAGCAGTACCGAACACCTGGTTGACGGTGTCGGGGTTCTCGGCATACACACCCCAGTTGCCGGTGAAGAACGGAGCCAGACCGGCGGGGTGGGGCAGCACGTTGAGGAAGTTGTCCCAGCCGACGTGCTGACCGCGGGCTTCGGGAATCGCCACGTGGACCAGGTGACCGGTCCAGGCGATGGAGCTGAAACCGAACAGAACAGCCAGGTGGTGGTTCAGACGGGATTCAGCGTTCTTGAACCAGGCCAGGGAAGGCCGGAACTTGGGCTGAAGGTGAAGCCAGCCAGCGAACAGAGCCCAGGCCGACAGGATCATCATGAAGATGGAACCCTGATAAAGCTCGGCGTTGGTCTTCATTCCGATCGTGTACCACCAGTGGTACAGGCCGGAATAAGCGATGTTCACCGGAGAGGTGGCACCCGCCTGAGTGAAGGCGGTGATGGCCCCTTGGCCGAAGTGAGGATCCCAGATCGCGTGAGCGATGGGACGGACATGCAGCGGATCGGCGACCCACTGCTCGAAGTTGCCCTGCCAGGCGATATGGAACAGGTTGCCGGAAACCCAGAGGCCAATGATGGCCAGATGACCGAAGTGGGTGGAGAAGAGCTTCTGGTAAAGCTTCTCCTCGGTCATCCCGTCATGGCTCTCGAAGTCGTGAGCCGTGGCGATGCCGTACCAGATACGGCGGGTCGTCGGGTCCTGTGCCAGACCCTGGCTGAACGAAGGAAATTTCGTTGCCATTGGGAAAGGTCAGGTGTGAGGTCAGCCGACCGCGATGAGTCGGGACAGGAAGAAGGCCCAGGTGGTAGCGATACCGCCCAGAAGGTAGTGAGCAACGCCCACGGCACGACCCTGAGTGATGCTCAGAGCACGTGGCTGGATGGCCGGAGCCACTTTCAGCTTGTTGTGAGCCCAGACGATGGACTCAATCAGCTCTTGCCAGTAGCCGCGGCCGCTGAACAGGAACATCAGGCTGAAAGCCCAGACGAAGTGAGCACCCAGGAACATCAGGCCATAAGCACTGGAAGAGGTGCCGTAGCTGTTGATGACCTGAGCGGCCTGCGCCCAGAGGAAATCGCGCAACCAGCCATTGATGGTGATGGCGCTCTGAGCGAAGTTGCCATTGGTGATGTGCTGAACGCTGCCGTCCGCATTCACCGTGCCCCACACATCGCTCTGCATCTTCCAGCTGAAGTGGAAGATCACGATCGAGATGGAGTTGTACATCCAGAAGAGGCCGAGGAACACATGGTCCCAAGCCGAAACCTGGCAGGTACCGCCACGGCCGGGGCCGTCGCAGGGGAAGCGGAAGCCCAGGTTCGCCTTATCGGGGATGAGCCTGGAGCTGCGGCTGTAAAGCACACCCTTCAGCAGGATCAGCACGGTGACGTGGATCGTGAAGGCGTGGATGTGGTGGACCATGAAGTCGGCCGTTCCCAGGGGGATCGGGCCGGCAGCCACCTTGCCACCCACAGCAACAACAGCGCCATTGAACACTTCGCTCACACCGGCCAGCGCGTTGGGCGCAGTGGTGCCGGCTGCAGCGGCGTGCAGGCCCTGAATCCATTGAGCGAAGATGGGCTTCAGCTGAATGGCGGTGTCACTGAACATGTCCTGGGGACGGCCCAGGGCACGCATGGTGTCGTTGTGGATATAGAGGCCGAAGCTGTGGAAGCCAAGCCAGATGCACACCCAGTTGAGGTGGCTGATCAGGGCATCACGAGCTTTCAGAACCCGGTCAAGCACGTTATCGATGTGCTGGGCAGGGTCGTAGTCGCGGATCAGGGCAATGGCAGCGT
Source organism: Synechococcus sp. CS-1333 (assembly GCF_025128015.1). Classification (NCBI taxonomy): domain Bacteria; kingdom Bacillati; phylum Cyanobacteriota; class Cyanophyceae; order Synechococcales; family Synechococcaceae; genus Synechococcus; species Synechococcus sp. CS-1333. Next base: position 12,749 of record NZ_JAHLYO010000020.1, on the reverse strand, counting down.
GAGCGCCAGCACCCACCACCAGGAATCCGCCGATCCACATGTGATGCGTGAACAGCGAGAGCTGGGTGGCGTAGTCGATGCCGATGTAGGGATAGGGGGGCATCGAATACATGTGGTGCGCCACGATGATCGTGAGCGAACCGAACAGCGCGAGGTTGACTGCCAGCTGGGCATGCCAGGAGGTGGTCATGAACTCGAACAGGCCGTCGTGACCCTTGGGTGCGGGGAACAGCAGGGGATCGCCCTTCTGACCCTCAAGGATCTCCTTGATGCTGTGGCCGATGCCCCAGTTGGTGCGGTACTGGTGGCCGGCAACGATGAACAGGACAGCGATCGCCAGGTGGTGATGCGCGATGTCGGTCATCCAGAGGCTGCCCGTAACGGGATTCAACCCACCTTTGAAGGTGAGGAAATCGCTGTAGGCGGCCCAGTTGCCCGTGAAGAAGGCGGAAAGGCCCGCTCCGAAACCGGGGAACAGCTGAGCGATCAGGTCCTGGTTGAGGAATTCGTGGGGGAGGGGAATGTCCGCCACCGAGGCGATGGTCTTGCCATTGAGCACCAGCGGCTTGCCGGCATCCATGGCATCCATCAGGGCCGTGGTCGGCAGGGACACGTGCAGGAGGTGACCCGTCCAGGACAGGGACCCCAGCCCGAGCAGACCGGCCAGATGGTGGTTGAGCATCGACTCAACGTTCTGGAACCACTCCAGCTTGGGGGCTGCCTTGTGGTAGTGGAAGACACCGGCGTTGAGCATCAGACCGGCCATCACCAGGGCGCCGATTGCCGTGCAGAGCAACTGGAACTCACTGGTGAAACCCCAGGCTCTCCACACGTGGAAAAGACCTGAGGTGATCTGGATGCCGTGGAAGCCGGCGCCCACATCGGCGTTGAGAATTTCCTGGCCGAAAATGGGCCAGACCACCTGAGCACTCGGTTTGACGTGCAGGGGGTCGGCCAGCCAGCCGGTGTAGTTGGAGAAGCGGGCACCGTGATAGAAGGCGCCGCTCAGCCAGATGAAGATGACGGCCAGATGGCCGAAGTGAGCGCTGAAGATCTTCCGGGAGACCTCTTCAAGGTCGCTCGTGTGGCTGTCGAAATCGTGAGCGTTGGCGTGGAGGTTCCAAACCCAGGTGGTGGTTTTGGGACCTTTGGCGAGGGTGCGATCGAAGTGCCCGGGCTTACCGAGAACATCGAAGTCGACGGGAACGGGGTTCCGGTCAACCATGGCCTTCGCCGTTTTCCCACGCTCTGGTGGGCTGATGGTCATCGAGACGTTCCTCGAGGGACGGGGTCGAGGTGGAGGTGGAGGTCCACCGCTCCGGCCGGGTGCAGGCACCTGGCCGGCGGGCCGAACAGCACCGCGGATCGGAATCCGCCATGCCGTTGACTCCAGAGGGCAGGGGCGTGGCGAAAGCCAAAACCCGTTGCCACGACTGGGGCAAGGGCCCCGATGAGGGGACCGCTGGCGAGAGTATAGGGGCGAGCTTCTGGCCGTTTGCCGAGGAAGTAACAAAGGTTCAATCCCCTGGCTCTCCTGTCTGGGACTGGGCTCTCCCGCCCGATTCTTGTCATTGAAATGCCGGGGATAAGCCCCCATTTGTTATCCGGCAATTCCGGATGTTGGAGCGTTGATTCAAGTCCTCAGTGCGGCATCGATTCTGCGCTCACCAATGGGCCAGCAGAATGCCCAGGCCGTCGTCAGGGCAGGAGCAAGGAGATGGTCATGGCGAGCCTGCCTGCCCGGAAGCTGCCGCACTTGCGGGGTTCACGCGCCTTGGGGCGGACCATCAGCGCCGGCCTGCTGTGCCTCAGCGTGTTGCTCAGCGGAGGCTGGGGCTGGAGAAACGCCGGCTCACCTCCGCCTACCGCTGCACCGGCTCCGCTTGCCAGCGGCACCGTGCGCGAAGTCGCGCCGCCCCGCCCGACTGAGCAACTCAAGGAGGTGCTCAGCGCCCATCGCCCGCAGCTGACGATCGTTGCGCCAGCGCCGGACACCGTTCTTCCCGCCGACCCCTGGACCCTGGAGCTGCGTGTGTCTGACTGGCCGCTGGCGGGGACCAACCCAGGCGCTCCCGGCACCCATCTGGTGGTGCAGCGCGACCAGGAGACACCGATCCGGGTCGGTGCGATGCCTGCCAGCCGCAGCGATGAGGACTCCGCCGATCCGCGCACAGTGAAGGTGCCGATGGAGCCGCTCACCCCGGGGAGCCATCGGATCAGCGTCTACGCCGCCTACCCCTGGGGTGAAGCGGTGAAAGCGCCCGGCGCCAGCACCCAGATCCGGTTGCACCGCGCCGCCACCAACACCCTGGGGGTGCCACAACCCGCCAGCCCCCAGCTGATTCCGGCCATTCCTTTCGACCTGATCCAGGCAGAACCGGTGCTGATCGACTGGCTGCTGTTCGATGCCCCCCTGCAACACCTGCGCGACGGCGACGACAGCTGGCGGTTGCGGATCACCCTCAACGGCGACAGCTTCCTGGTGGACCGTCAGACCCCGATCTGGCTGAAGGGACTGACCAGCGGGGAAAACGCCATCCAGCTGGAACTGCTTGATGGGAGGGGCGACCCGCTCAATGCACCCTTCAACTCCCTGGTGACGGCGGTGACACTTACGGCTGGGGCTCCATCGCGCTGGCCCTCCACTCCCCTCAATGACGCTGAGCTGAAGCGGGCCCTGCTGGGCGGAGCGGTCGGAACCTCCCCAGCAGAGCCTGCGCCGCCCAATCCGCCGGCGCCACCAGGGAAGCCATTTCCACTGGGGCAGTCATCTGCTTCTGGGCAATCGTCTGCTCCTGGGCCGCAGGATCCGAGCGACAGCTCGGGCGCCAGCGCCAGAAATGCGGAGGAGGAAGCAGAGGCGGAGGAGCTGGAACCTGCCACCCTCGCCGCTCCTTCTGCCACTGCTGCGCTCTCCGCTGCCGGCCTGGCAGACGGGGAACAGGTGGGGGAAGCATCCATCGCCGAGAAGGACGCCCCCCCACCTGAGCCTGAGCTCGAGAGCCAACCTGAACGTCAGGCCAAAGCCGAAATCGAAACTCAGCTCAAAACGGGTAACGAACCTCGGCCCGAAATCGAACCAGAACACGAGCCGGAAGACCCGCCAGCTCTTAGCGATGGGATTGTCTCCATCCCTGGTGCACCTAGCGAAAGCAATGCCGACGACGGACCGACAGCCGGCCCGTCCGCCGATGCGGGCGAATCGCCGGCGATCGTGCGTGCCAGGTTCGGCGCATGAACGACCCCACGCCTGACGCCCTGCCCTTGCCCTGCCGGGGACTCAGCCTCAGTCCTGCCGGCCTGCCCCTGCTTCAGCGGCTGCACCAGGCCGGACTTGTGCAGGACATCGCCAGCCCCGAGGAAGCCGGCGGCACCTATCTGACGCGGCAGTGGGGCAACAGCCGCTCCTTCGTGGCCGTGGGTGCCTGCGGCGCCATCACCCGGCTGATCGCACCACTGCTGCAGGGCAAACGCCAGGATCCGGCGGTGGTGGTGGTGGACCCGGCCGGACGCTTCGCCATCCCGCTGCTGGGCGGCCATGGCGCCGGGGCAGAGCGTCTGAGCCAGCAGGTGGCGGCCCTGCTGGGCGGCCAGGCCGTGCTGACAGGCGCCAGCAGCGGCAGCGGCCGCCTTGCTCTCGATTGCTTCGGCACCGCGTGGGGATGGCGGCGCGGCAGCGGTGACTGGGACAGCCTGATGCAGGCAGCGGCCAGGGGGGAGCAGCCACTGGTGCAGCAGACCAGCGGCTCACCCCTCTGGCGCGAGCTTGAAGCGACCCAGCCGCTAAGCGGCGTGCCCGACCCGGCAGCTCCTGTGCTGGTGATCAGCGATCAACTGGGCACGGGCTGTCGCTGGCACCCTCCCAGCCTCTGGCTGGGGGTGGGCTGCGAGCGCGGCACGAGCTTCACTCTGCTGGAGCGGGCGGTGCTGGCTGCGCTGCAGGAGGCTGGGTTGGCGCCGGAGGCCGTCGCCGGCCTCTGCAGCGCCGACCGCAAAGGGGATGAGCCGGCACTGCTGGCGCTGGCCGCTGAGCGCCAGTGGCCGCTGCGGCTGTTCAGTGCCGCCGAGCTCGCCGTGGTGCCGGTGCCGACCCCTTCGGCGGCCGTGGCGCGGGAGATGGGCACGGCCAGCGTGGCGGAGGCGGCAGCGCTGCTGGCCGCCGGACCCGGGGGCTGCCTGCGCCAGGCCAAACGCATCGAACGCTGCCGCAGCGACGAACGCGGGGCCGCCACGGTGGCGGTCGCGGCCGCCGCCGAGCAGTGGGCGCCGCAACGGGGCCGGCTGCATCTGATCGGCAGCGGGCCTGGCGAGCTGGCGCTGCTCACTCCCGATGCCCGTGCCGCACTGGCGGCGAGCACGGTCTGGGTGGGCTACGGCCTGTACCTCGACCTGCTGGAACCACTGCGTCGGCCTGATCAGCTGCGCTGCGACGGCCAGCTCACCCTGGAGCGGGAACGGTGCCGCCAGGCGCTGGAGCTGGCGGCGCAAGGCCTGACGGTGGCACTGGTGTCATCGGGCGACAGTGGCATCTATGGCATGGCCGGGCTGGCGCTGGAGCTGTGGCTGGCCCTGCCGGCCGAGGCCCGACCCGGCTTCACGGTGCACCCGGGCATTTCCGCGCTGCAGCTGGCGGCCGCCCGCGCCGGAGCCCCGTTGATGCACGATTTCTGCACCATCAGCCTGAGCGATCGGCTCACGCCATGGGAGACGATCGAAACCCGCCTGCGCGGGGCAGCTGCGGGGGATTTCGTGGTGGCCCTCTACAACCCGCGGTCGCGCGGACGCGACTGGCAACTGGCCCGGGCCTGCGCCCTTCTGCTCGAACAGCGGGGTGGCGACACGCCGGTGGCCCTGGCCCGGCAGCTGGGGCGGCAGGACGAGCAGGTGAGCCTGCACCGATTGGCGGACCTGCCGGTGGCGGAGGTGGACATGCTCACGCTGGTGCTGATCGGCAACAGCACCACACGGATTCAGGACGGTCGCATGGTGACCCCCCGCGGTTACCCCGGGGCTGATCTGGCCTGAGCCACGGTGTTCCGGGTCCACGACGGTGACGATGCACCGAAATCAGCGGATGCCTTGAAGATGAAAGTCGGGATGACAGGATTCGAACCTGCGGCCCCTTCGTCCCGAACGAAGTGCGCTACCAAGCTGCGCTACATCCCGATGGGGAGAGGATAGGCGATCGCCGCTCCGGGGCCCCTAAATTCATGGGCTGTTCAGGCGTGGGTCCGTGTCGCAGCTCAAACCCGACTGGCTGCGCGTCAAAGCCCCGCAACGGGAGCGCATCGGCGCGGTTGCCGACCTGTTGGTCGACCTGAAGCTGAACACGGTCTGCCAGGAAGCCAGTTGCCCCAACATCGGCGAGTGCTTCGCCGGTGGCACGGCCACGTTCTTGATCATGGGGCCGGGTTGCACCCGCGCCTGCCCTTACTGCGACATCGATTTCGACCGAAGCGTGCGGGCACTGGATCCCACCGAACCGGCACGCCTGGGCGAGGCCGTGGCGCGGCTGGGTCTGCAGCATGTGGTGATCACGTCGGTGAACCGCGACGACCTCGACGACGGGGGCGCCAGCCAGTTTGTGGCCTGCATCGCCGCCGTGCGTGAGCGCTCCCCCGGCACCACCATCGAGCTGTTGATCCCCGACCTCTGCGGCAACTGGGAGGCCCTGGCCGCCGTCATGGCAGGTAAGCCCGAGGTGTTGAACCACAACATCGAAACGGTGCCGCGTCTGTACCGGCAGGTGCGTCCTCAGGGGGTGTACAGCCGCTCGCTGGAACTCCTGGCGCGGGTTCACGACCAATGGCCAGCCACCTACACCAAATCGGGCCTGATGGTGGGTCTGGGCGAAACCGACGCCGAAGTGCTCGACGTGCTCGCCGACCTGCGCCAGAACCACGTTGACATCGTGACGATCGGCCAATACCTCTCTCCAGGGCCGAAACACCTGGCCGTTCAGCGTTTCGTGGAGCCTGCCACCTTTGCAGCCTTCCGCCAGCAGGGGGAAGGGGAGCTGGGATTCCTGCAGGTGGTGAGCTCACCGCTCACCCGCAGCAGCTACCACGCCGGGGAGGTAAGGCGCCTGATGCGGGAACATCCACGCGGCGACGCCAACCTCGGCAAGGAAACGGGGGCTGGCGGCACAGCACAGCCCCTGGTGGCAACGCTGAGCTAGTTGGGGTCCTAGGCGGGCACCGTGACGCGGCCCTCAGCCAGGCCGACGGTGGCCAGCTCACTGGGGGGAACAAGCACCTTGAAGCGGGGACGCCACTGAGGCCAGTTGGCAAGCACCTCTGCAGCCCGGCGGCTGCCGGTGAGCTCGAGATGGGTCTCTAGCAGTGGCTTGAGCAGTTGCTCCTGCTCGGGGGTGTCCAGCGGAACCATTGAGACGATCTCCGGGTTGAGCCGGGCGGCGAGTCCGTCGTGCTCGTCGAGCAGGAACGCGACACCACCGGTCATCCCGGCGGCCACGTTGCGGCCGGTGCTGCCGAGAATCACCACCACGCCTCCGGTCATGTATTCGCAGGCGTGATCGCCGCTGCCTTCGACCACAGCGACCGCACCGCTGTTGCGCACGGCGAAGCGCTCGCCCGCCCGGCCCAGCGCAAACAACTCGCCGCCGGTGGCGCCATAGAGGCAGGTGTTGCCCAAGATCACCTGGGCGCCGGGATCGGCCGCGCCGGCAGGGGGCACCACCACGAGCCGCCCGCCGTTGATGCCCTTGCCGACGTAATCGTTGGCCTCGCCCACCAGGGTGAGCTGCATGCCGCGCAGCAGGAAGGCACCAAAGCTTTGGCCGGCCCCGCCCTGAAAGCGGAGATCGAGCAGACCGTTGAACCCCTTGTTGCCGTGAAGCGCGGCGATTTCGCCTGCAACCCGCGCTCCCACACTGCGGTCGGTGGTGAGGATTCGCAGCTGGCGCTGGATCTTGCCATGGCCTTCGATCGCCGCCAGCACTTCAGCGTCCTCCAAGAGGCTGTCTTCGAGGATGGGGCCATTGCCGTGGGCGGCCGCCTCATGCTGCAGCCAGGAACGGTCGCCGGCGTGGGGAACCTTATCCAGCAGGCAGGAGAGATCCACCGAGCTGGTCTTGACCAGCTGCACCGACCGGCGCTGGAGCAGGTCGTTGCGGCCGATCAGGTCCTCCAGCCGCGCCACGCCCAGCACGCTGAGCAACTGGCGCACTTCCTCGGCCACGTAGGCGAAGAAGTTCACCACGTGTTCGGGGATGCCGGTGAAGCGCTTGCGCAACGCCTCCTTCTGGCTGGCCACACCCACGGGGCAATTGTTGGTGTGGCAGACGCGGGCCATGATGCAGCCCTCGGCAATCATAGCCACCGAGCCGAAGCCGAATTCCTCGGCACCGAGCAGGGCGGCCATCACCACGTCCCAACCGGTCTTGAGGCCGCCGTCGGCACGCAGCAGCACCCGGTCGCGCAGGCCGTTGGCCAGCAGGCTGCGGTGCACTTCCGACAGACCCAGCTCCCAGGGGCTGCCGGCGTGCTTGATCGAACTGAGCGGCGAGGCACCTGTGCCTCCGTCGTGGCCGGAGATCTGGATCACATCGGCATTGGCCTTGGCCACACCGGCGGCGATCGTGCCGATGCCGATCTCAGACACGAGCTTCACCGACACCTTCGCGGCCGGATGGACCTGGTGAAGGTCGTGGATCAGCTGGGCCAGATCCTCGATGGAATAGATGTCGTGGTGCGGCGGCGGTGAGATCAGGGCAACGCCGGGTTTGCTGTTACGCAGCCAGGCGATGTAAGCATCCACCTTGGGGCCGGGCAGTTGGCCGCCCTCGCCGGGCTTGGCTCCCTGGGCCACCTTGATCTCCAGCTGGGTGCCGCTGCGCAGATACTCCGGCGTGACGCCGAAGCGGCCGGAAGCGATCTGCTTGATGGCGGAGCAGGCTGTGTCGCCGTTGCGCAGGCCACCGATGGTGGGGAGGGTGGGGGAATGGCCGCCGGCGTCGACGTCGTGGAGCGGGTGATAGCGGGCGGGATCCTCGCCCCCTTCACCGCTGTTGCTCTTGCCGCCGATGCGGTTCATCGCCACCGCCAGCACTTCGTGGGCCTCACGCGAGAGGGCCCCGAGGCTCATGCCACCGGTGCAGAAACGGGAGCAGATGCTTTCGGCGCTCTCCACCTGATCAAGGGGCAGCGGCTGGGGGGCGGGGGTGAGCTCAAGCAGGTCGCGCAGGGAGGTGACCGGACGGTTCTCCAGCAGAGTGCGGTAGGTGGAGAAGTGGTCGTAGCCGGGGCCCGCTGCCACGGCGGCATGGAGGGCCTTGGCCATCTCCGGGCTGTTGAGATGGAATTCGCCGCCGGTGCGGTATTGAACGAAGCCCATGAACTCCAGTTTGGTGCGATGGAGTTCGGGGAAGGCCTTGGCGTGGAAGGTGAGGGTTTCGCTCGCGAGATCCGCCAGGGTGAGGCCCGCCACCCGGCTGGTGGTGCCTCGGAATGCCAGCTCGATCAGGTCGGCGCCGATGCCGATCGCCTCAAAGATCTGAGCCCCGTGATAGCTGGCCAGCATCGAGATGCCGATCTTGGAGAGGATCTTGCGAAGGCCGGCTTCCAGGGCCTGGCGCACATTCGCCTGGGCCGCAGCGGCATCAATGGCGGGCAGCCGACCCCGCTCGATCAGAGAGATGGTCTTGGGCAGCTGCAGCCAGTGGCGCGTGGTTTCCCAGGTGAGCCAGGGGCACACTGCACTGGCACCGAAGCCGATCAGGCAGGCCAGGTGATGGGTGCTCCAGCACTGAGCGGTGTCCACCACTAGAGAGCAATGCAGCCGCAGGCCCAGACCCAGCAGGTGGTGGTGCACCGCACCCACGGCCAGCAGAGGCGGGATATAGGAGGTTGTGGGCGAAAGACCGGATCCGCAGCGGTCGGAGAGCACCAGGATTTCGGCCTGGTTGCGCACGGCCTGCTCCGCCTCCTGGCAGAGCCTCTGCAGCGCGTCGCCGAGGCCGGCCGGCCCCGCTTCCACCGGCAACAGGGTGGAGAGGGTGATGGTGGCCAGGCCCTGCTCCGGCAGTGCCTTGAGCTCGGCCTCATTGAGCAGCGGCGACTGCAGATGCAGCACCGAGGCAGAACCGGGCTCGGGCCGCAGCGGTGAGCCCCGGCGGCCGAGGTGCATCTCCAGGCTCATCACCAACTCTTCGCGCAGGGGATCGATCGGCGGGTTGGTGACCTGGGCGAAGCGTTGCTTGAAGTAGTCGTAAAGGAGGTGGGGCTTGGAGGACAGCACCGCCAGGGGGATGTCGTCGCCCATGCAATACGTGGGCTCCTTGCCCTGGCCAGCCATGTCCTCGATCACCAGATCGAAGTCTTCGGCGGTGAAGCCGAAAGCGGTCTGGTGCTGCAGCAGGTCGAGGGCCCCCAGGCTCGTCTCGGTGATCCAGGGCCGGCTGTCGAGCGAGCGGCGGTGCTCCAGCAGCCAGGCGCCGTAGGGATGGCGGGCCGCCACTTCCTCCTTCACCTGCCAGTTGCGCAACAGGCGGCCCTGCTCGAGATCGACGGCGAGCATCTGACCGGGGCCGAGGCGGCCCTTTTCGATGATGCGGCTTTCGTCGATCTCCAGGACGCCGGTTTCCGATCCCATCGCCACCAGGCCGTCGCTGGTGATGCAGTAGCGGGCGGGGCGCAGACCGTTGCGATCGAGCGTGGCACCCACGCTGCGGCCATCGCTGAACACCAGCAGGGCCGGGCCATCCCAGGGTTCCTGCAGACAGGCTGAGTAGTCATAGAAGGCCTGGATCGCTGGCCGTGATTCCAGCTCCGGTTGCTGCCGGAACGCCTCGGGCACGAGCGTGAGCAGGCTGTCGGTGATCGGCCGACCGCTGCGCACCATGAGCTCGAGCATGGCGTCGAGGTTGGCGGAATCGCTGAAGGCGGCGTTGACCACCGGCTTGAGGTCGTTGGCGGCGTCGCCCCAGATCGCATCGAGGTGCGACTGGGCAGCGTGAGCCCAGTTGATGTTGCCCAGCAGGGTGTTGATCTCACCGTTGTGACCCAGCAGCCGCATCGGCTGCGCCAGGGGCCAGCGCGGCAACGTGTTGGTGCTGAAGCGGCGGTGGTATACGGCGAAGCTCACCGCGAAGCGGGGGTCGCGCAGGTCGGCGTAGAACGCCGGCAACACCTCGGAGCGCACCATGCCCTTGTAGACGACCGTGCGGCTGCTGAAGGAGGCGAAGTAGAGATCGCTGGGGCCGGGGCCCCAGGCTTCCCGCACCAGATCCCCGACGCGGCGGCGGCAGCGGAAGAGCAGGGCTTCAAGAGCATCGCCAGCCACCTCGCCTTCCACGAGCCACTGCTCGATCGCGGGGGCGGTCTGGCGGGCCAGTGGGCCGAGCACCTCAGGCGCTACAGGCACCTCACGCCAGCCGATGCTGCGCAGGCCCAGGCCGGCGGCCGCCTGCTCACAGAAGGCGCGTGCCACGGCTCGGCGCTCCGCCTCGGCGGGCAGGAACAGCATCGCCAGACCGCGGGGCCGACCCTGTTCGCTGCGGGCGGCGGGCCAGACCGCTTCCAGGTAGGGCCAGGGGATGCCACAGAGGATGCCGGCGCCATCCCCGGAATCGCCGTCTCCACCGCAGCCACCGCGGTGCTCCATGCAGTGGAGACCATGCAGGGCCTGGGCGAGCAGAGCATGGCTCGCCTCGCCGCTGAGCTGGGCCAGAAAGCCAACGCCGCAGGCATCGCGCTCGCCCGCCACGGCCTCAGGCGCCGGACTGTCGCAATGGGGCCAGACGGGACGGGAGAAGTGAGGCATAACCCAGGAGAGACCTGCGGTGACCGGCGGCAAACCCGAACTGCGGGATTGACCGCTCCTTGAGGAAGGGGAACTCTAGAGACAGGCCCACGGGGTTAGCGTTCACCACCAACGGAAGCTGGCCTGATGCCGAGGCCTTGGCCATTGCCGCTGTTCCGCCGTCGTGCCAGGCGGGAAGCCGTTGCTGGGTCTGGCGCTATCCAGGTGAGCGGCGGCCTGAGGCGTGTGCTGCTGCTGGGCAGCGCGTTCGTCAGCGGCAGCCTTTGCGCCGCACCGCTGCTCGTCGCTCCGGGCGCTGGGGCGCAGAACCGGTGGCCGCCGCCCGTTCCGCCGCCCCCGGCCCTCGAACCTCAGCGCCTGCCGCACCGGTTCGGCACAGCATCCACCGCTGAGACCGGCCAGCGCCTGGAGATCAACGGCCGCCGGCAGACGGCTCGCTGGGAGCAGCGGGGCTCCGCCAGCCGGGGGGATCTGGAGCTGTGGCTGCCCCTGGAAGTGCTGGAGGGCCAGCTGGGCTTCACCAGCCGCTCGTCCACACAGGGAGGTCTGGAACTCGAGTGGTTCGGCCGCACGCTGCTGGTGCCTGCCGGGGCTCAGCGCAGCCTCGACGACGAGGTGGCCGTGGATGTGAGCCGCCTGCTGCTGGATGCCGGCGTGAGCTGGCAGCGGCAGGAGCGGGGCACCCTGCGGCTGGAACTGCCGGCGGCCACGCTGGAGCAGATCCGGGTGTCCTCGCCGGGGGCGATCGCCAGCTCGGGCGTGCGGCGTGTGGTGCTCGATCTCAGCGGCCCAGCGTTCGTGCGACGCGAGGCTGGCGAACTGCAGATGGCGCTGCGCAGCACCCCGGCCCAGCTGGCCCAGCTGCAATCCCTCGGCCTGCAGGCGCGCCCCGGCAGCGACGGCCTGACGATCGCCTTGCCGGCCAGCGGACCTGGGGCCGTGCTCACCCTGGGCGGGCCGGCCCGCGTGGTGCTTGATCTGACCGGTGCAGCTCCAGGTCCGGTGCGCGCCACCGCGCCAAGCACCGCCCAGCTGCAGGCCCTGCTCAACAAGGGCATCACCGTGGAGCGGCAGGTGCGCACTCTAGGCAACCGACGCATGCTGGTGAACAGCGTGCGGCTCGATCCCCGCCGCAGCCCTGTGGAGCTGCGCCTGCTCACCAGCGCCGAGGGGATGGAAGGCCTCACCTCCCTTCCTCAGCTGGCAGGGCAGGAACAGGCCCTGGTGGCCATCAACGGCGGGTTCTTCAACCGGGTGCGGCGTCTGCCCCTGGGAGCCCTCAAAGACGACGGGCGCTGGCTTTCAGGACCGATCCTCAACCGGGGGGCCGTGGGCTGGCAGGACGGCGCCGTACCGCAGTTCGGCTGGCTGAGCCTCACGGAATGGGTGAGTGACGGCAGCGGCCAGCGCCTGCCGGTGATGGCCCTCAACAGTGGCTATGTGCAGCGAGGCCTGGCGCGCTACACCGCTGAATGGGGGCGAAGCTATCGGGCGATCAGCGGTGGGGAAACGGCCCTGCTGATCAACGGCAGCGTGGTGCGGCAGCAGTTCAACAGTGCCCAGCTGGAACAGGGCATCGCGCTTGGCCCCGAGGACGTGCTGCTGGTGGGGCGGGGCGGGGTTGTGCCGCCGTGGGACGTGGGCAGCCGGTTGAGCCTGAGCAGCCAGCCGACCCATACGCTCGGCCAGAGCCGCTCGGTGCTCGGGGGTGGTCCGCTGCTGCTGCTGAACGGGCGCACCGTGCTCAATGGCAGCGCCGAAGGCTTCAGCGCCGCTTTCCTGCAGCAGGGGGCGCCCCGCACGGTGATCGCCAGCGATGGCTCTCAGATCTGGCTCCTCACCCTCCAGGGGGTCGAGCATGCGGGGCCCACCCTGCGGGAAACGGCCCAGCTGCTGCAGCAGCTGGGCCGTTTCCCGCAGGGTGGGCCCCGCATGCTCGACCCCCTGGAGGGTGAGGAGCCAGATCT